>DATJKB010000502.1:0-4963 GCA_035491875.1 Pyrinomonadaceae bacterium
CTGCCAGCACATTAAACAAAGCGAGAAGCACAAGCACATCCCGGTGATGCTCCTCGTTGGCTCCTTCGAGCCGTTCGACGAAGTGGAGGCGCGCAGAGTTGGCGCGGATGACATCTTGACCAAGCCATTTCAATCGATTCGCCGGTTAATCGACAGAGTCGGCTCACTAGTCGGGAGCCGTCCGGCAGACCAACGGGAAGTCCCGACTGCTGAACTCCCGCACACCGAACTACCTCCGACACCGAAGCTCGACTCTGACAAGTTGGCGATGACAACAGCAGATACCGAACCGCTCCCACCAGAGTGGCGAGGTAAACCGGAAACCAGCAGGGAGCCGGCATTTGCGGCGGCATCAATGGGTGAACCGAAAATGGAAACAGCAGATCGATATGATGCGCAGGAAGCCGACTCGCTTTTGGATTTAGGCGACTACGAACCAGTAACTGCCGCGGCCTCAGACGATTTTGTTTTGGATCTCGATGTGGAGGATGAACCGCAAAACGGGTCGGAAGGCGTTACTCGACTTTATGACACGCCAGCACCGCAGCGAACGTTTGTTGAACCAGCGATCACGCAAACTTCGCCGCCGGAATCTCGCGGAGCGATTGAGTACCAACCCGAATCCTACAGCGCTCCTTCTTCGAGTTATCAAGCTTCAGTTACATACGATGAACCGCAAGTGGCTTACGAGGATCAAGTGCATGAAGTATCAACGGCGCCGGAACATATTCCGTCGGCACCGGTTCCTGTCAGCGTAGTTTCAGAGCGTTCGGCTGAAACATCTTCGAGCGGCGCGGCCATTACCGCTGATAACTTGTCGCCTCAGATGATCGACGCCATCGCGCGACGCGCGGTCGAGATGCTCTCGGACGAAGTGATTCGTGAGATTGCCTGGGAGGTTGTGCCCAGCCTCGCCGAGTTGCTGATCAAACGGCAACTGGAAGAGAAAGAATCGCAACACAAGTAGACCAGGCGGGAAGTGTAAGAGAGGCAGGTGGTCGCTAAGCGGCCACCTGCTTTTTTTTTGTTCGTGGTCAGTTGTCCGTGGTCAGTTGTCAGTAGTTCATAGTCCGTTGTACGGTACAACACTCCAACGATGATCGTGACTTTCCACGGACAACGAACAACGGACTAGGGACAAAATTTGAGTACGGACAGATTTGATGGACATCCCAAAACAATACGATCCTAAACAAGCAGAACAACACCACTACGAACGATGGGAGAAGAGTGGGTATTTCGCTCCCGAGATCAATCGCGATCCAAACGCGCCCGTTTTCAGTATTGTAATCCCCCCGCCGAACGTTACCGGCTCACTGCACATGGGCCATGCTCTGCAACACACATTCATGGACGTGCTGACGCGCTACAAACGCATGAGCGGCTTTCGCACTCTTTGGTTGCCGGGAATCGATCACGCAGGCATTTCTACGCAGCTCATGGTCGTTCGCGCGTTGAAGAAAGAGGGAACGAACAGGCATGAGCTCGGCCGAGAGAAGTTTGTTGAGCGTGTGTGGCAGTGGAAAAACGAGTCGGGCGGTCAAATAACCGTGCAGATGCGACGCGAAGGCGCGTCAGTCGATTGGTCCCGCGAAAAGTTCACCATGGACGAGGATCTGTCGCGCGCTGTCCATGAAGAGTTTGTCCGGCTGTATGAAGAAGGATTGATCTATCGCGGCAACCGGATCGTGAATTGGTGTCCGAATGATCAGACCGTCTTGTCGGATCTTGAAGTCGAGAAGTTGCCGCAGGCGGGAAAGCTCTACTACTTACAGTATCCAATAAAAGATAGCGACGAGCGGGTTACAGTAGCGACCACTCGGCCAGAAACGATGTTGGGCGATACAGCGGTCGCGGTGAATCCGGGTGACAGCCGTTATGCGAATGCGCTCGGCTCGACGATCCTTTTGCCTTTGACGAATCGCGAGATCCCCATCATCGCTGACGAATTCGTGGATCCGGAGTTTGGCACCGGCGCGGTGAAGGTAACTCCCGCACACGATCCAAACGATTACGAAATGGGTGTGCGACACAATCTGCCGCAGGTTGTAGTCATTGATCCTCACGCGAAGATGACCGCTGAGGCCGGCGATGGCTTTGCGGGTCTCGATCGTTACAAAGCGCGTGAGAAAGTTGTTGAAGAGTTTGAACGTCTTGGTTTGCTTGAGAAGGTTATCGACTACGAGTTTTCAATCTCGAAATGCGAACGATGCAAGACGGTGATCGAGCCTTTGATCTCGATGCAGTGGTTTATGCGCATGGAGCCGCTTCGCGATCTCGCGCTCGACTTGATGAGACGTGAACACCAGCCGCAGTTTACTCCGGAGGTACCTTACGAAAAGGTCTATACCGGCTGGCTGGAGAACCTTCGCGATTGGACCATCTCGCGGCAGCTTTGGTGGGGACATCAGATCCCGGCGTGGTATACGCCAACAGGCGAAGTAGTCGTTGCTCGATCCGTCGAAGAGGCGCGAGAGAAAGCCGGCACAGACGAACTGACGCAGGATCCTGATGTCCTTGACACGTGGTTTTCATCAGGCCTATGGCCATTCTCCACGCTTGGGTGGCCTGATGAAACTGGAGACCTCAAGACGTTTTATCCCACCTCGGTGCTCATCACCGCGCGCGACATAATTTTCCTTTGGGTGTCACGAATGGTGATGCTGGGAATGAAGTTCATGGGTCGCAAGCCTTTTGCTGATGTGTACATCACTGGCACGGTACTCGACGCGCAGGGCCAGCGGATGTCTAAGACGAAGCTGAACGGCATCGACCCGCTCGTTGTGTTTGACAAGTACGGTGTCGATGCAACACGGCTAACGCTCGCTCAAGTAGGCAGCACCGATACGCGTTGGAATGAAAAGCAAGTTGAGTCGTACCGAAACTTCGCCAACAAGATTTGGAATGCGGCGCGGTTTGCCTTGTTGTATTCAGAAGACGCGAACATCAATCCGCAATTAATTGAGTCGAACGACGCTAGTCTTGCTCTGCACGATCGCTGGATGATTTCGCGTCTGAACAAGACAGCGCTGGATTTGAATCGCGCGTTGGCGGAATACGATTTCCATCAATCAGTGCAACTGCTCTATCACTTCTTTTGGGACGATTTTTGTGATTGGTACATTGAGCTCACCAAAGCCGATGTCATCAGCGAAGAGCCAAGCGCGAAACGTACTGAAGCTAGATCGCGTTTGCTAACGGTTTTGGACCAGGCGCTTCGCTTGTTGCATCCCTTCATGCCTTACATCACGGAAGAACTGTGGCAGCGATTGCCGGGAGTCGGAGAGAACTTGCATCATCCCGCGTACACAGGTGTCACGCCGTCGATTATGCTCGCTGCTTTTCCTGATGGATCTAAAACTTTGATCGATGATCGGGCCGAGTCGGAGATGGCGGCGACGATCGATTTGATTTCTCGAGTTCGCAATATTCGGTCAGAGATGAATATCAAACCGGGCGAGCATGTGCGTGTAATCATCGGTGCTCCGGATGAAACACTTCGGCAAGTGTTCACGGCGGCCAAGAATCAGATCGCGCGAATCGTTCGCGCATCCGAGGTTTCGGTCGCCGAACAACTCGACGCACCAAAAGCTTCCGCGCGCGCGGTGCTGATTGGTGGGGCAGAACTGGCGGTGCCACTCGAGGGACTGATCGATTTCCAACAGGAGATTCAGCGTCTGGAACGCGAACAAGAGAAGCTTCGTGCTGAAGGCGCAAAGCTTGAAGCGCAACTCACCAATCCAAACTTTGTGGAGCGCGCGCCTGCTGAACGCGTCGAGGAAGTCAGGGCTCGAATTGCTGAAATCGCTCAACGAACCTCTCAACTCCAACAATTGATCGGAAACTTGCAATGAACTGGACGGACGAAGGCGCGCTTTATTCACAAATCGGCTTATTTCTGCGCGAAGACCTTGGACGCGGCGATCTCACGAGCCAGGCTATCCTGGCGCGAAACACGCGCGCTCGAGGTCGCTTTGTCGCGGGCGAAACGATGATCGTCGCCGGTCTGGAAGCGGCGGAAGAAGTCTTTCTCACGCTCGATTCGCAACAACAACTTGAAGCATTTGTATCTGACGGGGAGCAGGTCGAAGCCGGGAAGTTGATCGCACGCGTGGTGGGATTCGCCGATGTGTTGTTAGCCGGCGAGCGGGTTGCGCTCAATCTAATACAACATCTGTCTGGGGTCGCCACAATGACGAACCATTTGGTACAGGCCGTTGCCGGAACGAGAGCTCAAGTTGTCGATTCACGAGAAGCCACTCCGGGTCTGAGGATGTTGGAGCGATATGCTGTGACGCTCGGCGGCGGGAGTAATGGACGCTTTGGACTCGACGACGGTGTTGTGATCACTTCGAACCACTCGGTGATGAGTGGAGGCCTTGCGGCCGCAGTTAAGACAGCAAAAGAGAAGCTGGGCCATCTGTATAAGATTGCAGTGGAGGTTTCCGACGAGACAGAAGTCACTCTCGCGATCGAGAATGGAGCCGACAATCTGATCTTTCAAAACGTGTCCGTTGAAGACGCGCGGCCATTAATCAAACGTGCACGAGAGTTATCTGACAGAATCTCGATTGAATGCGGTGGTGGTGTGACAATCGAGACGGCCCCGGCCTTTGCAGAAGCTGGTGTAGATTTATTGAGCATCAATACGTTGGATAGTCATGCGCCCCACGTGAGCTTCAAGCTGAGCACATTTTAATAGTACCTATACGACGCATGGGCTCATCCCGATCAATCCAGCGCATATCCCCTCATGACTACTAATAATTCATGGCGGCAACGACAGGCCCAGCGTGCGCTGGAACGCCAGCTCCATTATCAGCAGCATAAAGCTTTAGCAGTCGCGGGACGCGAAGCTGACGTTATGGCGGCGATGAAGTTGTCGGCGCAAAGAGTGCGAGGTGTTCTGGAGAAATACCAGCCAATTGATTCTGGAGCATCGGTTATTGAAGTCGGAAGCGGC
>DATJKB010000503.1:0-22795 GCA_035491875.1 Pyrinomonadaceae bacterium
GACATCAACACAGCACGTTCGATCACATGGTCAAGCTCGCGAACGTTTCCCGGCCAGGAGTGTCGCATCATCGCTTCCAATGCTTCATTAGTGAAGCCTTGTAACGGCCTCCGGTAACGAATTGAATGCTGCTGGAGAAAATGTTCGGCGAGGGGTCGAAGGTCTGCCGGTCGCTCACGCAACGGCGGCAAATGGATTTCGACGGTGTTCAGTCGAAACAGTAAGTCTTGCCTGAAGTCGCCTGCCTCCGCTTTTTGTTGCAGGTCCGCGTTCGTTGCAGAGAGCACACGCGCATTTACTCGATGTGTCTTCGACGATCCGACCCGTTCGAACTCGCCTGTCTCCAACACGCGCAGAAGTTTTGCCTGGAGATTCAGAGGTACATTGGCGATCTCATCCAGAAACAATGTGCCGCGATCCGCTAACTCAAAGCGGCCAACACGATCAGCGCGTGCGTCAGTGAAGGCGCCGCGCACGTGTCCAAACAACTCGCTTTCAAAGACCCCTTCGGCAAGTGCACCTGCATTCACCGACACCATAGGCTTCGCTGATCTCAGAGACAAACTGTGAAGTGTGCGCGCAATTACTTCCTTGCCGGTGCCGTGCTCACCGGTTATCAGCACATTTGCGTCGGCTGGTCCAATGCGCGTCATAAGATTCAGGACCGCTTTCATCGCCGGCGATTCGGCTATTAATCGGATCGATTTCCCGTTCGCGCCATCGGCACTGTCACGCAGCGCAAGGTTCTCCGCCTCGAGTTGTTCCCCTCTTCGCAGCGCCGCCGAAAGCTCCAGCTGCGTGCGCAAGACCGTCAGTAGACGTGCGTTGTCCCAGGGTTTTTGTACGAAATCGCGAGCGCCACGGCGCATCGCTTCCACCGCAAGATCCACACTGCCCCAGGCAGTCATGACGACGACAGGCAAAGCGGGATCTTTATCCCTGATGCGCGTGATCAGATCGAGGCCTTCACTTCCCGATGTAGTATCGCGCGCGTAGTTAAGATCGATGAGTGCGACGTCCAGGTCGCGTGAATCGATGGCTTTGAGGACCGCCGCCGGAGAGGATACGGTTTCGATAGCGAAGCCTTCGCCTTTGAGCAACAGGCGCAGCGCCGCCAGAACATCAGCTTGATCGTCGGCAACGAGGATACGAGGCATGTGGAGAATATTGCTTCATCAGCAATGGATTTCAAAGTCGAGAATGAGGATCTTTGTTTTTTGTATTTGTTATCTGTTAGAGCCTCGCAATGTTCCCTTCCGCGGTTTTAGTGGTTTCATTTGCGTAATCTCCAGTCTGTCGGCCACGCCTCGATCTGCAACTCAACGTCTTCGTCTTATATATCTATCAGCCACAACTCTTGGCGTCTCGATGTTATAACCTTGCTGTAAACTTACGGCTAATCTAATAAACTGGGCCATTGACCAAGCCAGCGGTGTTGCTGAACCAGTACCGGAGCCTGCTACAAATCCTGCAACATCACGATCCCACACTTGCTCTGGCAACATACCACCGTCGTTAACAAATAGAAGCATCGTATTCAGTCGGCGGCGTGCGAGCATTTTCTGCCGTCGGGCTAGTTCATATTCACCTCGTTCACCTGTAAGCAACGTCCATAATCGACCGTGACCAGCCTGCGCGTCATACGGAATAGCGTCTGCGCGCTCGCCATACGCATCATGGTTGTACCGGTACCAACCCTGGCCTGCCTTCGTTTGAATCATTAACAATCTATCGACAACTGCCAGAGATTTCACGATGAGGGGATCGTCGGGATGTTTGATTCCAAGACGCACCAGTTCCAAAAAGCCGGCATCCACGATTTCCCGTTCATCGAATGTCCCGCCGTTGCTGTTGATTTCGATCTTTGCCCCGTCGTTTGGATTATTGTTCTCCGTTATTCGGAGATAGTAGTTGCCGTCGCCGTGAGGGCCGTTCGTTGTTGCAGTCCACTTTTCGACGTTGGTGGTCCATAAATCCGCTGCTTTCAAATACGCAGACGCAGACTGGGTGTCGGCATTTCTTTTTGCTATTTCTGCAGCGCAAACAAGTGCAGCAATTTCAGCGGCGATTGTTGATGGCGAATACCCCCTCTCCTCTTCCCACCGTTCCTGATCCGTTCTCGGGCCGTGCTCCACAATGAAATCGGCAGCCTTTTTTACATGTTGAACCCACGTTTCTCGATCATATCGTTCCAGCTGATATGCCAGAACCAACGGTAAAGCCACTTGATCCATTTGCAGACCGCCACCAAGCGGACGCCCATCAACCCAACTATTCTGTGGAAAACTCCTATCAGGTTTTTGTTGAACTTTAAAGAGATAATCCAGCGCACGATTTGCGGCAGCACGATCGCCCATTGCCAAAAACGCTGTTGCCACATGATAGAGATCCCGCGACCATATCGCGTGGTAGCCGCTTATGTTTGGTTCATTCGCGTTTGGTCCTCCGCCCCATGGACTCGACGGTGAAGCTATCACTGCTCCACGGTGGGTCTTGTCTTCGAGTGCCACAAGGACCATAGCAGCAATGTTAAATTGTTTCTGATATTGAGCTCCGATCTTCGGTAAACGGTCGACGTATGAATTCCATGTCGATTTATAGTCACGGTGGATGGCGTTGAAGTTCTTCGACAAAGACGTGCGCGCTTCGCTCAGTGCTTCAGTAGATGTCTTTCCGAAACCGAGAGCCAGGGTGAATCTGATCGAGTTACCCAACACCATGGAGGCGGACCCGGTTCTTCCAACCTGAACGATGTTTCCGTTGACAGCTCGATCATGATGCTCACGCGACTTACCTGCGCCGAGCTCTGTGATCAAATTACTTTGGCCCAGATAGGCAGTACCAACTTCGAGGAATGCAGGTTTTGATATTAAGGCTGATGCTACATCTTGCTCCGTCGCTAGCAGTGCATCTGAATCAGACCATCCTGAGTCGTGCATCCCGCTGTTCTTCAAAGATGGATCGTAATAGACGTAGAGTTTGTAATCAGATGAATTGCGTTGCCAAGCACGGAAGGACACATCGATCAGCAACACGTTGTGCAACGGATCCGTTGCGTAGTCTTTGATGATTACATACTGGCCCGTTTTGGCATTATTTGTCTGACGATAAGTAAGCGAACGACCTGGATCTCTTAACTCTGTCTCATGGATCGTATGGTCTTTCTCCGTCTCGATTGTTCCTTCCGGAGTTACCACAAGCAATTGCAGAGCTTGAACGTTCGGTACATCGAGAGTCGGGTAATACACTTCAGTGAGCATTCCATCGGCGAGTGTGAACCAAACCTTTGACTTCAGATTGTTCGCGGTACCGAATCCGACTTTACGTGCAGTGGCCCAATGCGCATTATCGCCCGAGCGGCCAGGAGCTGATCCTTGATCGGTCTGCTCAAACGCTGTTGCGCCACTCAGGATTATGGCAGTGAAAATTGTTATAACCCGGCGGATCAAGGTTAGTGAATTGGTACAGGATTACAGAATTGCAAGATTCCAAGATTCGAGCAGGCGCGATGCGTCTGTTCTGAATATTGTAACTGTGTATTCTTGTGTCTGGTTCGCCTCTACTTGGCTCTCCGGAAGATGCTGAAGCCGTACGCCTCAAGCACCACAACAGGAAGCGCCGACTTCCTTGCGGGCTTCACCGCAACCTTGTCCGGATTGATGTCGGGCGTAACATCAGTGAACTCAGATCCCGGAGCTTCAACCGTCCCGGCGAAAGGTGTGTTCGATAGGTTTATTGCGATAACTATGTCTTCGGTTTGGCCCCGCCTTAGGAAGGTGACAATTCGAGACTCATCCGAGTTCCGTAACCACTCTAACGTCCCGCGTCGCAGAGCGTCGCTGTCTCGTCTCAACTTCAACATCTTCTGGTAGAACAACGAAAACTCCTTGCGCCTCTCTGCAATTGGCCAAAAGATAGGAAGCCTTTCAAATAGTGCGGGCGCGCCCGATTCGGTCGTATCGCCAACTTCCATCCCATTGTAAAGCAGAGGAACACCGTCGAAAGTGAGGACCAATGCTGATGCTGCAAGGGCTCCTTTCTCGCCAAACCGAGCAATCGCTCGACGCTCATCGTGATTATCAGAAAACCTAAGGTGCAGCGCGCCGCGAGGCCAGGTATCAACTTCTTCTTTCCACGCGACTCGGATTGCCGAAGCAGGGCGACGTCCCTGCAATACTTCGGACAATGCACTGTGAAGTGGCCACGAATAGTCGAGTTCAAAAGCTTTTACCAACAACTCAGCCTTATGAGCTTCCGCCAACATGAAAATATCGGGTTTAATTTTGTCGAGTTCTGCTCGCGCGTTCTCCCAAAAATCAGTCGGCACCTCTCCGGCAACATCACATCGAAATCCGTCCAGATCAAATTCACGGATCCAGTATTTCAGCATGTTGGTCATGTATCCGCGGAGTTCCTGATTCTCATAATTCAACGCTGCGATGTCGTACCAATCGTGTGGATAGGTGATGTTGCCTTTCGCGTCACGTTTGTAGAATTCAGGATGCTTCATCAACACACTATCCCAGGATGTATGATTCGCAACGATGTCGATGATCACTTTCAGGCCGCGTCGATGAGCTTCCGCTATCAACCGCTGGAGGTCCTCCTTAGTTCCGTAATCAGGATTGATGGCATAGTAGTCGCGCACAGCGTAAGGGCTACCAATCGTCCCCTTCTTTTTCTCCTGTCCAATTGGATGTATCGGCATAAGCCAGATGATCGTCACACCCAGGTCTTTCAAACGATCGAGTTGCGTGGTTACACCTTTGAAGTTCCCTTCCGCAGAAAACGCGCGAGGATACATTTCATAAATCACGCCGTCACGTATCCAACTCGCAGCGACACGAGCTTGCTGCTTTGAAATATCCTGTGAGGAACCCGTGGAGACAAACGTCGCTTGCAACAGAAAAACGAGCAGTGCTGCTGCGAACCAATTTCGAATGAATCGTCGTCTCAACTTCATCTGGACGTGCTCACACTTCCTTTTCATCAAGCAATCCGGTGCTCGGAACAGGTTGGACCGACTCGGGAAGGACAAGTGGCTCCTCGGCGTCTGCGCGAAGAATCGACTTGTCTGACACCGCCGTTTCGGTATCACTAACACGCGAGACCAGCACCGCTGCTAGTAACATGAACACGCCGCCGATTAACACAACGTAGAGGGGGCTTTTTGGATTATTCGTTCCCCAAATTCCTCGGATGAGAGGCCCGAACGTCAATGCCTGTGTGATCTCAGGAATGACAATGAAAAAGTTAAAGATGCCCATGTAAAGACCCATACGCGCGGCCGGAATCGCGCCCGAAAGGATCGCGTAAGGCATTGATAGAATCGATGCCCAGGCAATGCCGACACCGATCATTCCGACCACAAGCACCCAAGGAGAGGTCGCGATATAAACCGAGAACAGCCCTAGTGCACCACAGATTAAGCAAAGGGCGTGTGTCGTCTTTCGACTGGTCGCGGCTGCAATTTTGGGAAGCAGGAAGGCGACGACGAAGCAAGTTATGTTCATAAAAGACATCGCGAAACTTCCCCACTCCACTCCGTGCGCATACAGTTCGGATTTCGTATCGACGGCGCCAAACACGTGACGTGCGACTGCAGGAACGTAGAACAGCCACATGCAAAACAGACCCAGCCAGGTACAAATCTGGACTGGCGCGAGTTTTCGCATCGTTGTCGGCATTTCTCGGAGACCTGAAAGGATTTCACGGAACCCGGCCGCTATGCCTTTTTTAGTTTTTCTCAGCTGTTCAAAAGCCGCCATGTCCTCGGGTGGATATTCCGCTGTTGTTACGACGGTGTATACGACTGCGAGTAAGAAAGCGATAGCTCCAATTTGAAAAGCGTATTTGATGGTCAGCGGGATGCCACTCGCGGTGTTTCCCGAAACCCCAAAGTTTCGAAACGCCAGTGGCAGCCAACCCGCGAACGTCGCACCTAGACCAATGAAGAAGCTCTGCATTACAAAACCAGTCGTGCGTTGTTCCTCATTCAACTTGTCGGCCACGAATGCGCGAAATGGTTCCATGCTGATGTTAATGCTCGCGTCGAGAATCCACAGAAGCCCGGCGGCCATCCATAGAGTGGATGATGTCGGCATAATGAATAGAGCGGCGCTGGCAAGGATTGCACCGACGAGGAAGTAAGGCCTCCGTCGTCCGAGCCGAGTCCAGGTACGATCGCTCATTGAACCAATGATGGGCTGGATAATGAGCCCGGTGAGAGGTGCTGCAAGCCACAGGATCGGGAGTTGGTCAGGATTGGCTCCCAATCTCTCATATATCGCACTCATGTTTCCAAGCTGCAGACCCCACCCAAATTGAATTCCGAGGAAACCGAAACTCATGTTCCAAATCTGCCAGAAGCTCAAACGCGGTTTTTGCATAAAAGTCCGTTCACCTTCTATCGACGTACGAGTACTGAAACACTTCGCGCCGGCAACTTCGTTGTGATCTTGCCATTGGTGACCTCTACCACTCCTATTGAACCCAGACGGTCTACAAAGGCCGCGTTATTGGCGAGACCGAGCGGCTGCACGGTGAAACTTATGGTCTGAGGTTTGGTGTCATTGTTAATTGCGATAATCACAGACGAGCTGTTGAGCTTGCGTGCATAGACGTATTGCTGCTCGTCGACGTGAATATTGATCAAGTCCCCGCGTCGCAACGGAAGCAATTCGCTATGAAGACGCACCGCTGCTTGTATGTAGGCAAAGAGTGCCTGCTCCTCACGCGTTCTACCTTGCAGCGTGAAGGCATTGCGCTTGTCGCCCGGAAAACCGCCGGGAAAGTCTCCCCGCGTTGTGGGTTCATCTGGACCTTGCATGCCAATCTCATCACCGTAATAAAGCTGCGGAATGCCTCTCGTCGTTAAAACAAATGCATTCGCCAATTTTAAACCATCTAACGTTGCATCTTTCTCACTCATAAAGCGGCCATCGTCGTGACCTCCCAACAGAGTTACGAGAATGTTTGGATTGCTGTAAAGATAGTCCTTCGCAAGTGTCTTTGGAATTTCGTCAACGTTCTTTCCTTCACCAAACGCGTGTCGAATTGGATAGAACAACGGGAAGTCCAACAAAGAATCGAGCCCCGAATCAGCGCCGTCTCGTATCTCTCCACCCTGGAAGAAAGCTGTGTGTACCACATCACCATCTTTGACTTCACCTACAACAGTGAACTTTGGATATTCTCGTTTAATTGCCGCGGTCCACTTATGCCAGAAAGTGTTTGGAACATACTGCCAGGTATCCATACGAATGCCATCTAAACCGGTAATGCCGATCCACCACAACGTGTTCTGAATCAGGTATCGCTCGACTTCCGAGTCGTGCTGGTTGAGATCAGGAAGAAAATCAAGGAACCAACCTTCCATCGTGGATTTCTTGAGATGGCCCACAGGCCGGGGGTCGTGCAACACCCACGTTTGAAAAGCGTTTGCGAGATGATTCTGTCGTGTGCCATTGAACCAGGTTGGAGTCGGCGGGTCGTGAACCCAGGGATGGTAAGGACCCGTGTGGTTAGCAACTGAGTCCTGAATAACCTTGATGCCTGACCGATGTGCCGCTTCTACAAGTTCTTGCAGTTTTTGGAGGTTGCCGAAATGTTCTTCAACTTTGTAGAGGTCCTGAGGGTTGTAACCATGAAACCCTGTGCAGGGCTTTCCTTCTTTCAACTCGATCTCATTGAGTCGGTCGTAGTTGTCGTACCACGGTGTTAACCAGATCGCTGTGATTCCAAGATCTTTCAGATACCCGAGGCGATTAATGACTCCCTGTAGATCGCCGCCGTGGTAATAATACTTATTCGCGCGATCGTACAATCCTCGTGATTTTGGTGGATCGTTGTTTGAGAGATCGCCATCACTAAACCGATCGATCATGGCGAGATAGATAACATCGTCTGGCGAAAACCCCTGAAATCGTCCGGCACGCGGGAGGGGATTAAGAATTTCGAAGTCGGCCCGAGTTATACCGTTAGCCGTCGTGATCTGCAAAGTGCGCTTGCCGCGTCTTGTTTGAGATTCAATGAAAGCGTCGACGAAGACGTATGTACCTGCTGTATTGACCTTCGCTGGTCCAAGACGCAAACCAGCGTCGAGCGCCTGCACTCTCGCGCCGTTTAGATTCCTGCCCTGAATTAGCAGACGGACTGGATTGACTGAATGTCGAACGAACCAGCTGGGCGGGTCGATTTTGAAGACTTCTGGCGGAGATTGAGCGAAAGAAATATGCGAACTCAGCAGTAGTACGAGAAGAATTCCAAGCGCGCCGACAAGATTCGAGATCTTTTTGTCACGTAAAATCATTTTCGATTCGTTCTTCACTCCGTTAGGAGTGAATCAATCGCCCGCCTCGCTGGGCTTGTCCCTGGCGTGGTCTGACGTCCTGCCATACAACTCCACAAGTTCCTTTAACCTGTTGGCCAGGGCATCCGTTAAGGTTCCACTTTGTAAACGCCACGACCAGTTTCCCGATGTACTGTTTGGAAGATTCATGCGCGCTTCCGTTCCTAACCCCAGAAGATCCTGCAAGGGAACAATCGCAGTATTCGCCACCGAGGCCAACAAACTGCGAATGAAATCCCAGTGGATTTCCTTGCCATCCGTGTTCAAGTAATCCATGCAGAATGTTCGTTCTCGTTCGATCTGTTTTGCGGTTCGCGTAGAGCCTTCACCGGCTACACTCTGAAACCATCCCACTGTCGTGTCGTTATCGTGAGTACCGGTGTAAGCAACCACATTGCGAATGTAGTTGTGTGGTAGATCGATGTTCTTCGCATCCCCTCCAAAACCGAACTGCAGAATGCGCATGCCGGGAAAACCGAATTCTTCCCGCAATGCGACCACATCAGGAGTGATTACACCAAGATCTTCGGCGATGATTGGCAATTCACCGAGAGCCTTGCGAATAGCTGTGAACAGTTTTCGGCCTGGCGCTTCGACCCATTGACCGCGCTGTGCAGTCGTATCCCCACCAGGTATTTCCCAACACGCCGCAAAACCGCGAAAGTGATCAACGCGCGCAATGTCGACGACCTTCAAGGTGGCACGCACACGATCAATCCACCACTTAAAGCCGTCGTTATCCATGCGTTGCCAGTCGTACAGCGGATTGCCCCATAACTGTCCTGTATTACTAAAGTAATCAGGAGGAACACCGGCAACGACGAGCGCTTTTCCGTATTGGTCTAACTTGAATTGTTCGGGATTAGTCCAAACATCCGCCGAGTCTTGGGCCACGAAGATCGGCAGATCGCCGACGATGCTGATATGCCGATCGTTGATGTAGCTCTTCAAGGCGGACCACTGCCTGAAGAAGAGAAACTGATAGAACATCTGCGCCTCAATCTGTCGTCTTAAGTCTTCGCGAGCACGTTCAAGCGCAGCCGATGTGCGCCGAATAAGCGACGGCTCCCATTCGTTCCACGCAACACCACTATGAGCGTCTTTCAAGGCTCTAAAGAGTGCATAATCCTCGAGCCAATGCTCCTGATCATGTGCGAATGTTTCGAACCCGCTACGAAGCTTGGTGTCAGTAGCTGTGTAGCGCTCGTAGGCTTTTTGGAGCATTCTGTCTTTAAATTCATGCACGGCTCCGAAGTCCACTGTACATGACGGTTGTGAGGTAGAAGGTTGAGAATCATTAAAATCAGCGCGATCCAACAGGCCGTCCTCGAACAACTGTTCAGGACTGATTAGTAATGTGTTACCAGCAAACGCCGAATAGCACGCATAAGGTGAATCGCCGTAACCGGTTGGCCCAAGCGGTAACATCTGCCAAAGGGTTTGCCCGGAAGCAACCAGGAAGTCGACAAACTTGTATGCTTCGGGTCCCAGATCTCCAATGCCAAAAGGTCCTGGCAAGGAGGTCGGATGAAGCAAGATTCCAGATGATCGGTGAAACTCCATCTTAGAAAACCTTGAATGCTACGGCGGTCATGGGCAGGAGGTTGAGCGTCGCCTCACCATTAGCAACAACGCTAACGGATTCAACGCCTGTTAGGGACTTCAATCTAACGCCGTCTTTTAGTCCAATCGAATCTACTCTTACGGTTATGCGTTTTTCATCACTTTGGCGGTTGATCGCGACGATAACTGTCTGCCTTGCATCCTGCCGCGCGTAGACATAGGAATCCTTGTCGTAGAACAGATCAATCAACCGGCCTTGTCGGATCGCGGAGTGCTCGCGTCGTAGTTTGATCCAGTCACGAGTCCACTTCCACATTTCCTGTTCTCTGGGTGTTCGACCGCTTGCGAGGAAAGCGTTCCGTCTGTCCCCCGGAAAGCCACCTGGAAAGTCGCGACGATTATCTGGATCATCTTCGCCTTCCATAACAATTTCTTCGCCTGCGTATAGCTGAGGAATTCCCCGAACACTCATGATGAACGCAAGGTGGAGCTTCGCACCTTCAAAGCTTGCTCCTTCAAGAGACATAAAGCGGCGAGTATCGTGGTTGTTTGCGAGTACGGTGACTCGCGATGCCTGCGGATAGAGTGCATCATATTTCAACTGATCGCGAAGCGCGCTCACTGGCGACTTGTTGCTGAACACACTCAGCGAAACGTTCCATAGAGAGAAATCAAAAACGGAATCAAGCCGAGTATCAATTCCATCCCAGCCCTCATGTCCACCGATGAAAAATGCCGTGTGAGCAGCGTCTCGTTCGAAGACTTCGCCCACCATCCACAGGCGTGGATATTGTCGATGAAGGGCGTCACTGAGCTGCCTAATAAATGTGCGCGGCATGTATTGGATGGTGTCCTGTCGAATACCATCGATGCCTGAGGCTCCAACCCACCAGAGTGAATTCTGGATCTCGTAACGGGCAACCTCAGGTTCTTCCTGGTTCATGTCCGGTAAATCGTCACTGAACCAACCGTCGAGCACATTCCGGATTTCGCGTCTGTTTGAATGCGGTGAAAGCAAGACACTGTTTTGAAATCGATTGCGCTCATGGTTCTGCAACGTCCCATGGAACCAGTTATCAAGTGGTGGATTCGAAACCCATGGGTGCTGCGATCCCACGTGGTTAGCGACCTGATCCTGAATGACCTTTATGCCGAGTGCGTGCGCTTTCTCAATCAGTTCGCGCAGTGTTTGCAGATCGCCAAAACGATCTTCGACGGCGTAATAATCAATCGCGTGATAACCATGATAGTAAGTCATTGGACACCACGGCTTGTCGCAGTTGTTAATACCATTCCAATTGTCATACCAGGGAGTTAACCAGATCGCTGTGACGCCCAGTTCTTTGAGATACAGAAGCTTATCTATGATTCCGCGAAAATCGCCGCCATGAAACGCACGAGGATTGTTTCGGTCGAGAGCAGAAGCTGGAGCGCCGGGAGGTTGGTTGTTGGAAGCATCTCCATCCGCGAAGCGGTCCGTCATGATCAAATAGATCACATCGTCGTTATCGATGCCGCGAAAACTCGTCGTAGCGTTTAGCGGTTGACTCACCACAAATTGAAAGGTCGTCGAACCGTCAGAAGTTTGTATGAGCAGTGGGTAGCGGCCAGGAGTGGTTTGAGAGTTGATCGTGACATTCAGGAACAGGTAAGTTCCGGTTGAATTCACCCGAACGTCAGAAACTACCAGCTGAGGTTTCGAGCTTCGGACACGGGCGCCGGTGAGATTCGTTCCCCGCACAAGTAATCTTACTGTCCGAATCGAGTGCTTAGCCCACCACGACGGCGGCTCAACCCTTGTCACGGTCGGGCCATCAGACGCAGCGGTGATATTTGCCAGACTTGTACTCAGCAATGCGAGGAGAACAAACACTCGCAATTTGGACCAGACACGCTTCATTTTACTTGGAGAGCAGCGCCGCCGATGTTTCTCAGAAAAAGCCAAAGTCGATCGCACTCCAGGGCGAGCCTTTGGGAAGATTTCAGTTCCCTGGCGTGCGCGGCTTCCCACTATCACCCGATGCGGTGACAGGCAAGGGGGGTAAGCTTTCTCCGTCTTTAGCTGGAGTTGTTAGCGGCGTCGCTGCGTGCCGATTGACTTCGTCTAACCTCTTAAACTCTGCCAACTCTCGGTCGGCTTCGTCCTTTCGTCTTAGCCGTGAGTATGCGAGAAAAAGTTGATAGTGCACGCCCGGATCTTTCGCATTGAGTTCGACACCTCGAGTCAGCAGCGACAACGCTTCTTCATATCGCTTTAGTTTTACCAACAATCTACCGAGGTCGTGGTACGAAGGAAAACTTTTTGGATCAATTTCAATCGCGCGTCTCAGCAACCGCTCAGCCTCGACACTTTCTCCTCGTTGACTCGCGATATACCCGAGGTTTGACAGCACATCTGGATTGTCAGGTTGCAACTTGAGTGCATGCTTAAACGCGGCAACCGACTCATCATATTGCCCCTCAGCCCTCCCGGCGTAGCCAAGTAAAAAATAGAGATTAGCGTTCTCGGGATGACGTTGCAGCGCTGTCGTAAAAACTTCGCGCGCTCGCGTGTACTGCTGGCCACGAACATAGGCAACACCGAGTCGAAGGAAATAGATGAGTTGGCCCTGCGACTGCTCAAGTGCCCTCTCGTAAAACGGAATTGACTTCTCGGGGAGCTGCGTCTTGAGCAACTCCTCGCCAATCATGAAGTTGACTTCAGCAAACTGCGGGCGTAATTCGAGAGCTTTCTTCCAATAGGTCAACGCTGCTTTGGTGTCGCCTTGAGCTGATGAGATCAATCCAAGCCTGTAGTAGGGATCGGCGTCTGTAGACGCTATCGCAGCTGCGGAAATCATGGATTGTCGCGCTTCAACGAGGCGATCGAGATTGTAAAGCGCAAGGCCGAGATTGTAGAGCACTTCGTAGGTTTGCGGTCGTAACTCATTAGTACGTTGAAACAACCGAACTGCCTCGGCATATTCGTGTGCTTCCGCCAGGCTTAGCGCTAGAGTGAAGAGCGTCTTTGGATCGTTTGCGCCAATCTCTTCCAGACACCGCGAAAGAGCCAGGGCATCTTTCTGACGATCTACATGAATATATGCATTCAACAAAGTGAGAATCAGCGGGCTATTGTTACTTTCGCGACTAACTGATCTGCAAGGCGTTGGACCAGCCGCCTTTTCCAACAGCGGCACCGCACGCATGTAATCTCCTCGTGCGGCATACAAGGCTCCTAGATTAAAGATCGCTTTCTCGTGCTTTGGATCAATCTTGAGGACCTGTTCAAACTTCGCAATCGCCTCTACAGCACGATTCGTTCGTGCCAACAACACACCAAGATTCGTTAAGGCGCTTACAAGATTGGGTCTAAGGCGCAAAGCACTGTGATACTCCCGCTCCGCGTCAGCACTGTTGCCGCGCTGATCGAGTATCACGCCTAACAGGGCATGAGCTTCTGCGCTCTTTGGATTAGTAGTTATGAGCTTTCGTGTAGCGGCCTCAGCTTCGTCGAGGCGCCCGGCTTGCACGAGCCCACCGATATCGCTGAGTGAGGCTTCCGGTGAGCGGCCCTGCGGCGTTGCCCCATAGAGGGAAAACGACGTCAACCAAATCACCAAAAGGCAGCGAAGTACGCGCATCGCGATTCTGTAACACCACAAGAAGCACAAAAGGCACAAACGATCTAACACAAGTCGTTTGTGCTTTTGTGTCTTCTGTTCTTGTCAACCTTAAAAGATTAACTTGAGGGAGAATTCCATCTGCCGGCGTCGTTGCTCGCTTGTGTCACGCCCAAAATCACCACTGTTGTTGATGTCTCCATTTGGGAATGACCGATTCACTCGATTCAGCACATTGTAAGCGGAAAACCGAAATTGAAGATTAAACGCGTCGCTGATCGAAGTAATCGGGAAATTCTTGAACAACGAAGAGTCCCAATAAAACTGCGGTCGACCACGGAAGACGTTGCGTCCGAGAGTTCCGATGTGTGGACTGTTTGCATCGCTCGGGAATATACGCGTCTGTGCACATCTAAATGCCGCTCGGTTCAGCTCGAGACCTTGAGCATCCTGAGCCGAAGTTGGATTGGGATCTCCGGTTATGTCCACTCGGCCGCCGTTGCATGTGACATTGAACACAGGGCCACTTTGCCACGTGACGATGTTGTTGAATTCCCACCCGCCAATCGCCGCGTCAAGGCCTTTATTCATGTCCGCACCCCAGCGACGCCCGCGTCCAATTGGTAAGTCGTAAACGTTGGAGAACGTAAACCGGTGGCGGACATCTGTATCGGCATTTCCTCGATCGAGCTCGGGGTGAAGAGGGTCATCTGGCCCACAGTCACGTGCACTTGCGCCACCGGTGCAAATACCTCCCGGCGAATCGTCGATGGCGTGTGCCCACGTGTATGTCGTCAGTAATGAAAGACCTTTGGCAAATCTCTTCTCAAGCTTCGTCTGCAGCGCATTGTAATTGGAACTGCCGATGTATCTGGTGGCAGTGATTGGAGTGGTAGTTGATGTGTTTACGAGCACTACTTCCCGCGAGCCCGGACCCCCTTCGTCATTGCCGGTGCCAATGTTCTGTAGCACTAAAAGGTTTCTGCCAAGTGAGCCGACATACGCGGCCTCGCCCAGCCAGCCAGGCCAGAACTCCCACTGCAAGGTCAGATTGTACTGGTGATACATTTCGTCGTGACGATTTGGATCGTTGAAAAGGATCAGTCCGCCGGAAATCGGCGCAGCGAAGCTCGAGCCGGGCGCTGCCACTGTGAATGGGGCGGTCGGAATCCCATTATCAAACGGATTGCGCGCACGGAACACAGCCGGACAATTCAATGGAGCGGTTATAGGCGTGCAGGCATAACTGCCGGCGCCAGTGCCTGGATTCGAAGTAAGTGGTTGCGCCGCGCTGATGTCGACTGCGTAAAGCAGGCCATAACCTCCCCGTACGACGAAAGTCTTATCGGATTTGAATCCGCTGTAAGCAAACCCAATGCGTGGTCCAAAGTTGTTCTTATCAGTGTTTGCGAGATCACGACCGCTAGAAGCACTCTCGCCGGCCATCTGAATCGTCTTTGTAGCGGGGTCGAAGTTGCTTTGGCGATCAAATCGTTCGGTTGGGGCGGTGAAAATGTCGTAACGGAGACCAAGGTTCAAGGTTAAATCAGTGTTCACCTTCCAATCGTCTTGCACGAAGAAGGCCATCTCCTTACTCGACTGGAAGTATGGGCCACCTGGATCACCTCGTCCTACAAAGCCGGGCTGGTAACCAAGCAAGAAATTCGCGAGAGACGACCCGGTATCGTTTGAACCAATACCGTTGTAATTGCCATTAACGAAACCGCTGTTTCTAGTGCCATACTGGTAATTCCCTTTGGTACCGTTGTTACGTCCGCCATCGAAATTGCTGTTTTGCCTTACGCGGTAATCGCCGCCAAACTTGAAAGTGGAGTTTCCTCTGATAACCGTAAGAGCATCCGCCGCATGGAAGTTATTTGAGAGGAAATAGAAGGGACCGCCATCACCAGTGAATTCAGTTGCGCGGTCAGTGCCTGTTAGCTCATCGACGATTCCCACTAACACGATCCCGCTGCTGGTTGAACTAAGGTTTATATTCGGGGCACCGAGTTGTGCAGAGACTGTCGGACTGAAGCCTCCTGTGCCGTTCACGCCAGTGTTAAAGATTCCGATTTGAACCCTTGTCACACCGAAACGGGCATCGTTGACGACGGAAGGAGAAAACACATGCGTATCACCCAGGGTGAAACCCTTTGAGTCGCCAAACTCGTCGCCGGCCGACGGCCCAGCTGGGAGATCATTACCGTTCGGTGAAGCGCCGAGCGGGAAGAAGTTGTCACGTGAGCGGGCAGTATCGGATTTACTGTAGCGACCAAAGATAGTGTTTTCGTTAGTAATGCGATGATCGATGCGGATGTCGTAGCTATCGACCGTCGCGTGTTCTTTGCGATTCGTTTGAAAGTTCCGTCCGGCACCCGGTAAATTCGGAAGAGGAAAGGCGTTTACGTAGGCGAGCGCAAACGGCGAAAACCCGCCGCAACTCGGACAGTTCCGAAGATCGTTGCCGGGAATGGGAGTGCCATTTGGCGCGAATATCGTTCCAATGGGAGCAACTACTGAGCCGCCGGCAGCAAGCTGATAGGCCTGCGAAGTTCCCGGTCTCAACAGTTCGCTGAAATCACCGACGCGCATTCTTGCTGTCGGAACAGGCACTGCTTGCGGATCGCCAGTCCCACCGAAAATTGGTGTGCTATTTCGTTGCCCGTTGAATGAGAAGAAAAAGAACGAACGGTTTCGACCGTTATACCAGACTGGTCCACCTTCTCCGGGCCGCGGTAAGAAGATGGGTCCACCAACCGTGCCGTAATAATTATGTGTGACGTAGTTAGGTACAGGCGGCGAAGTAAGATCGTCGAATCTGCTGGCAGCGGCGCTCCAAATTCGACCCTGATAAATTTCTCCGACAGCTCCGTGAAAATCATTGCCACCGGATTTGAAAGTCGTAGAAATAATCCCACCCCCGGCCCGCCCTGACTCCGCCGAAGGTACACTTGTCTCAATCTTGAATTCTGCAATTGCATCCGGGTTCGGATAGATTGCGATCTGGCCAAACTGAGATTCGTTGTTGTCGACGCCGTCGAGTGTAAAGTTGTTATTAGTCGCGCGCGCGCCGTTGACAACCAAAACCGAGCCGCCCGATTCACGGAAGCGCGTAGCTTCAGTGTTGTTCTGTCCTCCGCCACCGGCAACGAAGTTCCCACCGCCGCCAAGAAGACCGAGGTTGGGACGCGTAACTCCAGGAGACAATCCTGCTAATAGCGTAAAGTTCCTCTGTGGAATTGGCAGATCGGTAACTTGCCTTCCCGTTATCAAGTCACCACGAACACTGGTCTCACTCTCAATAAGCGGCGCGGATTCCGCAGTAATGGTGACCGATGAAGTGCCCGTCGCAACGCTGGCGAATTTTACGTCAAGTGGTAAACGCGAGTTGGTCTCGACTTGAACTGCCTCAAATGTGACTGCTTGGAAACCTGGAGCTTCAACAACGACGTTGTAAGCACCAGGCTCAAGGTTCGTTACAATAAACGTTCCGTCGTCAGTGCTCTCAGCGGTGCGAAGTTCTCCAGTCTTAACGCTCGTGACTTTGACTTGCGCCTTTCCGACAAGAGCGTCGTTTGGATCTTTGACTGTGCCGACAATCGACCCTTTATTGCTCTGCGCCAACGCGGAAATAGCGACAGTCAAGACAAGTAGACCAAGGAGGGATGCCCGAAGGACAGATTGGTTTCTCATTTGTAGGAACCTCGTTACCGTGTAAGGTCGTGCTTTGATTTAACGTCGGGTATGAGCAAAGTGCTGTGTGTCAACACGTAGTGTTTCGATGGAGTGGGGCTGGCCCAACGAGACCGCCAAATTGTTGCTGCAAACCTACGCGTTTTTTAATACAGTTCACGGGGTCTGTCAATTGGTTTTTCGCGTTCAAATTTGCGGATTTGCACCTACTTGAGATTAATCCCCGCCCGTTGCAGTGCCGAAAGAATCACTTCAAGACTCCGACATTTTGTGCCACAGTCAATCTCCGGTCGAGGCCTGGAGTCTGAACAGTTTGCGTCGAACCATCTGGCCATTTGATTTCGATCTTATCCAGAGTCGTAGCGGTCCCGAGACCGAAGTGAAGGGCAAAATCATTCTGAGAGGCATAACTGTTTCCGCTGATAACATCTTTGCGTTGTCGAACGTTTCCAGTTGTAACAAAAACTTCGGCGCCGATAGCGTCCCGCGACACTTTTTTGGAGATATCACCGATGAGTCGTACAGATATCCAATGACCTGCACTCGTGGTAACGTTCTGCAGCATCGTAGGCTTCGCGTCCATATTATTCAGTACGGCATCGAGCCGCCCGTCTCCGTCCAGATCTCCGATTGCGAGACCGCGAGCGCACCACGCCTTCGCCAGACCACTGCCTCGTGCGGCTCCCACGCGTACAAACTTACCTTTGAGATTTCGAAAAAGCAGCAACTGCTGAGCGTAACTGGTTCCCCATTGATGATTATCAACGACAGGATACACATGTCCGTTCGCAACGATTAGATCATCCCAACCGTCATTATCGTAGTCGAAGAAACTTGTGCCCCATCCAAGAAAAGGAATCGATACCTCGCCAACTCCTGCTTGAAATGTGACATCGGTGAAATTCCCTTCACCATCATTGTGATAAAGCACATTCGAGTCATCAGAAAAGTTCGTGATGTGAAAATCGACCCTTCCGTCGTGGTCATAATCACCGATTGCCAGGCCCATGCCTGCCTGTTCACGTCCGTTCTCGTTTAGTGCAACGCCCGATGGATAACCTGTTTCTTCGAAAGTCCCGTTGCCCTTGTTGATGTAAAGAAGCTTTGGAGTTGAATCGTTGACGACGATCAAGTCGAGTAGGCTGTCTTCATCGACATGCACGAACGCTGATGTGAACCCATAAAACTTCTGGGGATCGCTAACGCCGGCTTTAACGCTTACGTCTTCAAAAGTGCCATCCGGCCTCTGGTGAAAAAGAGTATCTCCCTCCCCAGGTAGACCACGTGGTCCACACATCACTGGCACCCCACGAAACTGGCAGAAGTTTTGGCCTATGCCGGAGCTCGCAGCCGCACTCGGACTTGGCGGCAATTTATCGAATTGAATGTCGACATATCCGGGAACGAAGAGATCGAGCCGCCCATCACTGTCGTAATCACCCCAGGTTCCTCCGGTGCTCCAACCCTTTCTCGCGACGTTTAGTCTTTCGGCAACGTCCGTAAAGGTTCCATTGCCGTTATTGTGATAGAGCCGCGATATACCGAAATTGCTTACAAAAAGATCTGGCCCGCCATCGTTATCGTAATCTCCGACAGCGACACCCATTCCCCAACGCTCGTTTGCAACTCCGGCCTTATTCGTAACATCTTCGAACTTGAAACCGCCGAGATTTCGGTAAAGCGCAGCCCGCGGTGCCTTTTCTTTGCCTTGGAGCGCAGACATTGTCGATCCATTCACAAGATAAATATCCAACATTCCGTCGCCGTCGTAATCAAAAAGTGCCACACCGCCCGACGGTGCTTCGAAGATATAGTTCTTCTCTGCTGTGCCTGATCGATGCAAAAAATTGCGCAGTGTGGTTTGGTCTGTGATGTCGTCGAAAACGACAGGAGCTTTAGGATCTGTGATATCGATTGTGCGTTTGGTTTTGTAGTCGACGGCGGTTCCCGTCGATACTCCTCCCATAGGCTGTTGAGGCGGCGACTTCTTGGATGGGGTTTGGGCTGACAGTATGAACTCTAAGATACCTAGGAGACCTAATACAATTAGAACGCGAATAATGCGACCAGACTGATAGTTTATTTTCATTCCTTAGTAATAAGGGGAGACATTCGGCGGTGAGCCTATCGGGACGTAATCTCCACATAGTCACGACCACTGTAGAGACGCAATCGTCCTCCCACCGTTGTCATCACTAATGGTCGAGGCCGACGCAGGCCACTATCCTTGGTCGTCGACACGCTGATCAAATCCTTGCCGGACAAATCCATCAGGTTGAACTTGCCGTCGCCAGTGAAGCCAAATCCGTATGCGCCGACGTCTACGGCGGTGCCTCCAAGTGACATCGGGGAATCTGTGATAAAGAAACCCTGGTATTTCTCGCGAACGTCCGAAGAATAACCCGATGTGTCGACCAGTCCGGAGATTACGTACCGGTTTGTTCCGAATCGCGCGGCTGCTGAGTTGCGAGTCTGAGTGGATGCACTCAATCCCTGAAAATAGAATCCTGAAGGAACGATCCTCGTGAGCTCTTGAGCGGCTAGCACCGTCGGCGAATCCTGGGCCGTTGTTACTGCGGAGAATGCACAAGCCATACTGACAATCGCCAAAACTAAGACTGATCTTATGTTCCTCATCATTCCATTTTTTCCTCCTTTTGCGCGGCAAACAATAACATAAGAATCGGTCTTCATAGCCAGTCGGCAACTGGCAATGAAAAAGCGGACCCATTCAGGTCCGCGTTTCCAGCGTCAACTTGGTAGTGTCGTTTGATTATCTTCCTCTTAAAGCAATCTCCACACGTTTCGGCTCACCCTTCAGCTTCGCCAATCCGCGAGAGGT
The DNA here is from genome assembly GCA_035491875.1 of Pyrinomonadaceae bacterium. Classification (GTDB taxonomy): domain Bacteria; phylum Acidobacteriota; class Blastocatellia; order Pyrinomonadales; family Pyrinomonadaceae; genus PSRF01. Next base: position 20,051 of record DATJKB010000503.1, read on the forward strand.
CTCCATTTCTGCTTTTGACGGCAACAACTGCCGGCCGGCATCAGCGGTCAGCCATACCTGTGTCAGAAAATACTCCTTACCATAACGGTTGAAGACGAGACGCTCACCCGCTTTGAAGTCGCGTGATCCAATCGTCAGCGGCGCGTTGATCAGCACGGTCTTTTCGCCGTCAGCGCTGCGAAGCTTCAAAATACTCCCGGTCGTGCGCGCAATCGTGTATGTGCCAGCCTTCAGAGCGGAATTCCCTGCTGAGAAATCGAATGGGATGTTGACTTGCGCTGCCGTTGGCGCTTGGGCAGACACCCTTACTATGGCCAGCATTAAGAAGAAGCCCACTGCTGTAATAATCATCGTACCTTTAGTTTTCATCTGATTCTCCTTTTGATCTTCCTTAGGCTAGCCCTATTGCCGCCTTCATCCTTTAACGCGACAATTTCGAGCAAACGGGCTCACGAACACCGCTCATCAAAAGTGAGCTAGGATTTCTCTATTTGTCGCGTTAATAATTGGAGATCTGCGCGATCTGCCCTGGGGAACCGTTAGCTCCCACTCCGAACATAGGTTCACGGGCACACATTTATTTCGTGGAGTTATTTAGACGAATGATGCAAAGGCCAGAAAACGTGACGGAACTCCTTGTCGGCTGGGGCAATGGTGACAAGGAAGCCCTGGACCGCATCCTGCCGATCGTCTACGACGAACTGCGGAAGCAGGCGGCCCGTTACTTGCGCCGCGAACGTGCCGGACATACGCTACAAACGACCGCTTTAATACACGAGGCGTATATTCGTTTGGTTGATCAGAGAAACGTGCGTTGGCAAAACCGCGCGCATTTTTTCGGCATCTCTGCCCAACTAATGCGACGAATCTTGGTTGACCACGCGCGCACGAAGCGACGGGCGAAACGTGGCGGCTCAGATATTAAAGTTGCGCTGGACGAGGGGGATCTCATCGCTACGGGGCCTGATGTCGACGTCATAGCGGTTGACCAGGCTTTGGAAAGACTGTCGAAAATCGACGAACAGCAAAGCAAGATTGTGGAGTTGAGATTTTTTAGTGGTTTGACGGTGGAGGAAACCGCGGAGGTGCTCAAAATATCTCCAGCAACCGTGAAGCGAGATTGGAGTATGGCGAAGGCCTGGTTACACAGAGAAATCCGTGGGGAATGAATAGAGTCAGCGAACAACAGTGGCAACAAGCAAAAGCCGTATTCACAAAAGCGCTTGAACAGCCCAGGCAGGATCGCGACCGCTATGTGCAGGAGGCGTGCGCTGACGACGTTGCGCTTCGAGCTGAAGTCGAATCATTGTTGAAGTCGTATGACGACGCCCAGAGTTTTTTGGAAACGCCAGCGATTGAAGCCGCAGCAGAGTCGCTCTTGGGCCAACAACCGCAATTAGAAATCGGTCAGCGAGTCAAGCACTACGAAATAATCAAACTCATCGGCGAAGGTGGAATGGGCCAAGTTTATCTTGCGAGAGATACGGTTCTTGGCCGTCGTATCGCACTCAAAATGCTGCCCGAATACGTGCGCGGTGACGCCGCTCATTTACGTCGTTTCAAGCACGAGGCCCAAGTTGCGTCTACGTTAAGTCACCCAAACGTTTGCGTCATTCACGAGGTCGGTGAAACGGAGGATGCTCATCCATTCATCACGATGGAGTACATTGACGGCATCACCCTGCGTGAGCGGCTCAATAAGAGAACTCTGAGGTTAGCCGAAGCACTCGACATTGCCATCCAGATTGCGGATGCCCTTAATGCAGCTCACGAAGCAGGTATCGTTCATCGGGACATTAAACCTGAAAACGTGATGATTCGGCGGGATGGTTACGTCAAGGTCCTCGATTTTGGCTTGGCTAAACTATCAGAACAGCATGAGCGCGACACGATAACCTCGATGTTCAACTCGTCACCTGGCATGGTGATGGGGACGGCTGCTTATATGTCGCCGGAGCAAGCGCGCGGTGTAGCTGTTGATTCGCGCACGGACGTTTGGAGTTTGGGTGTTGTGCTCTATGAGATGGTTTCAGGTCGCGCACCTTTCATCGGGTCCACGCCGACAGATGTGGTTATTGCAGTCGTTGAAAAAGAGCACACCCCTCTTTCGCAGATTGTACCGGCAGCGCCAACAGAGTTGGAACGAATTATCAGAAAGTCTTTGCGAAAAGATCCGGAGGAGCGCTATCAAATCGCCAAAGAGATGGCGATAGATCTTCGCACCCTTCGACGTGACGTGGAGTTGGACCGTTCATCGGTTTCGGAGATCTCTGCAGACCTTCCATCAGCTCAAAACGAAATCAAAGCATCAACCGCCGAAGGACGCCGTGTTCATACGGATCAATTAACGACTCCCCAATTAACTACAGCATTCGCTTCCCGAAGACGTCGTCGGCACAGGCTTGTATTGATCGCTGCAGGGGTGGCGCTTTTTTCAATTGCTGCCTATGGGATCTACAAGCTGCTGAACCGATCTACCCAAAGTACGTCTCAGCCCGCTCGCTTTGAACGCGTTAACGTGACGAAGCTGACCACCAACGGCAACGCGCTTTTTGCCGCTGTTTCATCCGACGGGAAGTACGTCGCCTATATAAACAGCGTTGGTGGGAAAGAAAGCCTGTGGCTTCGGCAGGTTGGTAGTGCCGGAAATCTGGAAATCATTCCACCGCGAGATGGCCATTACGCGGGTCTTCTTTTTTCACCAGACGGTGATTTCATTTATTTTGCTTACGCGACGCCTGGTTC
>DATJKB010000504.1:0-15347 GCA_035491875.1 Pyrinomonadaceae bacterium
TCGTAGTTCACCTGGCTGCCGTAGCTGAGCGGATTAAGAGCGGCGATGACTGTAGTCCCATCTGGCCCTTCCCAAATTCCGACATTGAAGGGAATACCAACGGGAGTTTTCTGTGGTGAATCAGGTCCGCCAACAAAAGGCGCCGGTTGCCATGCGGACGAAAGCTTTTGTGTTGAGAACCCCTTGATACCGGAATGCGCAAGAATGGACGGGAGGGATGCGGGGAACCCGAAACAATCTGGCAGCATGTATTCATCGCTGGCCATACCAAACTCCTTGCGGAACCAGTTATTGCCATAGAGAATTTGCCTGAAGATCGACTCCGCATTGGGCGAGTTAACATCACCCTCTTCCATAGACGATCCGGCCGGAAACCATCGTCCCGCGGCGACGTATTGCTTCAATCTCTCGAAGTCGGAAGGGTAATACTCCTTCATCAAGCGATATCTGTTCGCGCCGGTGAAGTTGAAGATGTAGCTCGGATATTTTTCAAACAGCATGAAGTTGTTGCGCATGGTCTTCGTTAAGTATTCCTGGATGACCTGCGGATACTCCCAACGCCATTCTGTGTCGAGATGCGCGTAACCGACCACGTAAAGTGTTCGCTCTTTTGCGAGATTGGGTGGGACAGGCGCGGACGGCCCGTGTGACTTGCGAGTTGGCGATTGTGGTCTTTGTGGAGTTGAGGAACTACGCGTTTGCCCGAAACTACCACCGAACGAGAGAAGGCAAACGAATAGAAGCAGGAGGGAAGACCTCAGGCAACGCAGCATGGCTTTATCCTCTGATGAAGTTGTTCAGTTTGTCGGACTTAGATGAACTTCTCATTCTCCCCAGGCTTTAGCCTGGGGTGCAACGCAGATTTGGATTTCTTCAACCGTTTCAACGGTTTCCAAAATCTAGTCGAATGATAAGGTTTCCGTAAACCGTTAGAACGGTTCACTTGACTCTGAAGCCGCTGAACCCCACGCTAAAGCCTGGGGAGAATGAAGAAGAAAATCCGCTTTACTTGAGTAGCTTCTCAAGTTGTGCGGCCAAATCCGAATTGATCGCTCTCAGTGCCTCATACTGCATGCGGGCCGATTTCTTGTCGTTGATCGCGACGAAAGTAAGACCGAGATTGTAATGTGCTTGAGGCAGAGACGGTCGAAGTTTTAGAACGTTTTGGTAAGCTTCGATCGCTTCAGAATAGCGTTTAGCGTTGTAGAGAGTTAGACCAAGGTTGAAATAAGCCGCAGCATTGGAAGGTCCTAAGGTCGTCGCTTTCTGCAGATCGGTTGCCGCCTTCTCAAAGTCATTCAAACCGTTGTACGCATTACCACGATTCTTGTAGGCATACGATAACAGTTCATCTCTGTCCTGGTGACCCTGGAGGTAAGGCTGCCCTGTCTCGCCCAGCAATTCAATCGCGAGCGTAGCTTCATCACGGCCTTTGTCGTAGCGGCGGATCGCGTTGTACGCGGCGGCTAGATTATTGACGACTTCCGGATTCTTCGGATCCTGTTCTTTTAGCTTTTCGTAGATCGGAATCGCTTGATCGTACTTCTCCTGACGCGCCAGGGAATATGCAAACGGCAAGTATGCATCCTTATAATCGGGGCTTAGCTCAACCGCTTTCCTGTAGTAGCTCTCAGCATCCGCAAATTTGTCGTCGTCGATTGAAACATTGCCGAGACCAACGAACGCGCGGGCGTCCGTAGGCATGAGGCGCGTAGCCGCGGTGTATTGTTTCTTCGCTTCGTCGCGATTAACCTTCCGCGCCGCATTCGCACGCGCAAGTAGTTGCTCTTGTTGCTCGCCAACTGTGGGCTTGGGCTTTCGTCGGCCCGTTGTGCTTCCACCGCCGACGCCAGTTTGACCAACTGAGCTGACCGCCTTGACCTTCGGATCCGTCGGAGCGCGAAAGATCAACGCGGCGCCGCCGACGATATCGCCTGTGAGGCGACCGCCACCGGGTTGTTGGGCCAGCGTGAAAAGGGCTGAGCTAATTAGAAGGACACAGGGGAGTATCAGTGATAGGGGCCAGGTAAGTCGGTTATGCATCACAATCCTCTCGATCGTCTTAGGGATTACAACCCATTTTGAAGACGAAAGACAAGAGGGCGTGGGACGGGGGAGACGGGGAGAGGGAGAGAAGGGGGGACGGGGCGACACGGGGACGCGGGGACATGGAGATCTCCGCGTCCCCGTGTCTCCCCGTCTCCGTCTCCGCGTCCCCGTGTCTCCCCGTCTCCGTCTCCGCGTCTCCCCGTCCCCCGTCTCTTCAGTTCAGGCCATCCAGCTGCAAACCGATTGGTTCCGCGCCTGCCCCCTTCAACCCATCGATTAATCGAGCAACCTCTCCGTAGGGAATCGTTCGGGGCGCTTTGATGAACACTGTCTTTTCTATGCGGACTGAGTCGGGTAAGTCTGTTCGGGTAGCCATGTCTGGTCGGTACGCCCTATTCTTTGTGCGTTCCGCAAAAAGCCATAGCAGCTTGGCCTGTAGCTTCGCAGGGTCATCCACCGTTCCCATGTCCGCAAGGCCGTTTAGCCTCAAGGACCGATCAGGTTCTATGGCTACTACCAGGGTGTGTATGCTCGGAGGCAAGACGCGGTCATCCGGAGGCGCGGGTAATTTGGCGTTGAACTTATGTGGTTTCAGAGGCGCAGCGACCATGAAGATGATCAGCAAGACCAAGAGCACGTCGATAAGGGGGGTAACGTTGATTACAGGTTCGGCGTGTGATTCGGATTTTGGCATACGACCTCCTCGTGTGCGGCCAACGAGATGTTAGACACGAGAAGGTGAGGAATGTTCCAACCAGCAACACTGGGAGCGCGGATACTGGGAGCGCGGACGTCCTCGTCCGCAAATGAGCGAAGCGAACTGTTTTTGCGCGACTGCGTCGCGTTCGCGGACGCGGACGTCCGCGCTCCAGTATCAACGCGCATCATCTCTGGGAAACTTGACGCGCTGCGGCTCCTTTTTAAGTTCCATCAACAGCTCTTTGATCAATCTCGTCTTAACGCGGCCGGCTTCTTTTGGATGGACCAGATAACGCACAATCGCTTCGAGCCACGTGTTGTCGGCTACGCGAAACATCACGACCGGTCGCTCCTGTACCTGCAGCTGATCCACAGGCGTATGCGCTAACAACTCGCGGAACACTCCAACCTGCTCCATCATTGCCTGACCGACTTCACGTTCAGCTACCTGTTGCATTGTTTGCGCGATGAACTCCAGATCGGAGTTGTAAGCTACGTTAAATTTGATCTCATTCCACAGGTATGGGAAAAGGGGCCAACTATAGTTGTACACAGGTGTGTCCAATACACTGGAGTTTGGAAACTTGATCACGCGGCCACTCGGATGATCGGTCGACAGATATTCACCACCAAACTCCCAAAGAGTTGTATCGAAATAACCAAGATCGATCACGTCGCCAGTTGCATCTCCGATCCGTATGCGATCACCGATCCGATACGGTTCGCGAACGAGAATGTAGACCCAACCAATGAAACTTGTAGTTGGTTTCTGCAACGCAAAACCGAGTATCAGTGAGATCAAACCAAACGAAACAACTGCGGTGTACCAGTTCTGGAAAATAATCGTTACCGCCACCAGACCCATCAATAACCAGGCTCCGAGACGAAACACTCGCTTGAGCGTGTATTTTGAAACGGGATTCGCTACCCGGCCGATAAAATACACCTCTACCAATTTCAAAATAGCCAGCACGAGGACTACCGACATCGCAGCAAGGGTGAGCTTTCCAATAGAGGGAACGTATCTCGTAGCAAAACCGAAAAACTCGAGGCCGAGCAGGAAATAGAAGGCGCCAAGAATGATCAGCAAGACCGCGTGCGTCCCGATCAGGAGCTTATCGCCTGTCCGGGTCACTACTTCCCTGACCCTTCCGGAGGTCCGATTCAACTCACGACGCACTTCGGGGTCTTGTTCGATCTTCTCGACCTGGGTCTCGATATCTTTCTTCATCGTGGTTAACTGTTCTGCTGCGCGGTCTCAGGATCGAAGAGCAAGGGAAAGAACGAGGCTATTTCACGTCCTTCAGTCCTTCAAGGACAACTCGCGCGACTGAGGGAATGATCTCGCGATCGTTTGCGTGATCGGTAGTAAATGTGGCCAGTACGAATTTTAAACCTTCGGGCGTTTCAATATAGGCAACGTCGTGACGAGTTGTGCTGGTCCAGCCGGCCTTGGACCAAAGCTTCACACCTTGAAGACCCTTAAGAGCAATGCCACTGAAGCCGACTCCCTGGTCGTCTGTGTCCTTTGTTTCGGTCATGTAATTGCGCTTCAAAAGCTCCATCATCATTGACGTGCGGCCGGGGTTCGCCACTTTTCCGGTGACGATCTCCATCATGAGGCGCGCAGTGGCGTCTGTGGTCAGCTTGTTTCGGTTCTCGCCGTTTGGTCCACGCGAAACTTTCTCGCGGCCGTAAGCGTCTTCGCAGAAGGTCTTTTGATTGACGTTGATATTGCTGTAGCCGAGCGAAGTGAAATAGCGATTAACGGCGTTCCGTTGATACTGCCACTCTTCCATTTCCTTAGCCGTTAGTTCGTAACCACCAGTCGTATGCGTAATGACGTCGAGCACATACTGCGTCGCTTCGTTAGATGAATCGACGATCATGTCGCGCAGTGCACGCTTCAGTTCCGGCGTCTCTTCAATCTTTTTATCTTCGAGCCACCGGTGTGCGGCGACGAGATAAAAGAGCTTAACAACACTTGCCGGATAGATTCGCTCATTGCCCCGAAAGCTTGCTGTCGCCGGATGAGCCGGATCGCGCACGTCGATCAGTGTGACTGACAGATGCTTCTCTTCAAGTTTTTTGTCAGCGAAGCGCTCGATTGTCGCCTTTGCAGCCCGGTTTACAAGATCCTGCAATGATGTTTGGGGATTGGGTTTTTGTTGGGCAATAGCGGTAGAAAAGAACAGTAATGTTAGCGCAAGAGAGATACTCACACGTGTTGTTGACATTCAGATGTAGTCTCCAGATGTAGAAACCGAATTCGAATTGAGAAGGACTATTACCACCTTTCACCATGAATACTCAATCTTGTGGCAAACAGTCAGTACCGAAACGCGGTAGCGTCGGGTCCGCGTCACGATGACAGAACTGTCGAGTAACAAACGACCCGACGCTACCGCGTTTCGGTACTGACTGTTTGCCACAAGATTGCCAGCCCTGCGATTTAACCCTCTTCCCCTCTATCTGTCAGTTCTGCTATAAGGCCACGATGCCAACTCCCTCCGAAGAAGGTCTCATTCGTGGAATCCGCCGCTGGGACCTCATCGCCGTCGTAATCAACGCAATTATTGGCGCCGGTGTTTTTGGTCTTCCTTCCAGGACCTACGCACTCATCGGCAGTTACAGCATCATTGCCTTTGTAGCCTGCGCGATTGTCGTAGCGTTGATCATCCTCTGCTTTGCCGAAGTAGGGAGTCGTTTTGATGCTACCGGTGGTCCTTACCTCTATGCGCGAGAAGCGTTCGGCGCTACGGTAGGGTTCGAAGTCGGCTGGCTAATTTGGTTAGCACGCGTAACCGCCTTCGCCGCCAATTGTAATCTGATGATCAATTATCTCGGTTACTTTTGGAACGGCGCCACCACTCCGACCTGGAGAACAATAATCATTGTAGTCTTCGTCACCGCGCTCGCGTTGATTAACATTGTCGGCGTTCGACAGTCAGCGATCGTCAGCAATGGCTTTGCAATCGGTAAACTGATTCCGATCCTCATTTTTGTTGCCGCAGGAATGTTCTTCTTAAATCCACAGTCTTTCAGTCTCGGCAATACGCCGACCTCGGCCGATTTTTCTAAATCAGTGTTGCTGCTGGTTTACGCTTTCACCGGATTTGAAACGGCCACAGTCCCCGCGGGCGAGATGCGCGACCCCCAACGAAACCTGCCGCGCGCTTTACTCATAGCGATTGCGATCGTCGCCGTAGTCTACATTCTGATTCAGGTGGTTTGTGTCGGCACTTTACCAGGATTGGCCCAGTCGACCAGACCGTTGGCCGACTCAGCTGCCCTGTTTCTAGGCACGGCGGGCGCGTCAATTATTTCGGTGGGTGCGATCATCTCGATATCTGGAAACTTAAACATCGTTCTACTCGGCGGCTCTCGCATTCCCTTCGCCATGTCAGAGCAGAATCATTTACCGGCGTTCATGGGAACTTTGCATAAACGGTTCGCGACTCCCTACATCTCAATCATCCTCACGAGCATCGTCATGCTTGTCCTCACAATGCAGACGTCATTCCTTGCTGCACTAACTGTCAGCACCCTCGCGCGGCTGGTCACATATGCTGCCACCTGCGCGGCGTTGCCTTTGTTCCGTCGTCGTCACAACGCACCACATGCGGCTTTTCGTATTCCAGGTGGCTCTTTCATCGCGGTTCTGTCGTTGATCCTTATAGCGTGGCTGCTGTGGAATAGCACGAAGGAAGAAAGAATAGCCGCCGGGATTGCCGCTCTGGTGGGACTACTGATCTTTTTGGGCTACCGGCTATACCTTCGATTCTACTCGCGCTCTTCGTAGACCACGCGCCCGTCAACCATCGTCATCAACACTTTGACGTTTTCGATCTCTTTAGCATCGATCGCAAAAATGTCGCGCGAGAGAATGACGAGATCGGCGAGTTTGCCCGGCGTGATTGTTCCCTTCACCGTGTCCTGAAACTCTGCGTAAGCAGAGCCAACAGTGTACGCGCGCACTGCTTCCTCAACGGAGATCTTCTGCTCAGGCACCCAACCATTCGGATTCTTGCCGTCGATTGTGCGACGCGTGACGGCACCGTAGATACACAGCAGTGGATTGAGCGGAGCTACAGTCCAATCAGTGCCAAATGCGAGCGTCGCGCCGGAGTCGAGTAACGAACGAAAGGCGTAGGTGGTCTTGGCGCGTGCTTTTCCAATCCTCTTCTCCGCCCAGCGGCCATCATCGATCGCATGATACGGCTGCATCGACGCGATCACTTTGGCGCGCGCAAACCGCGGGATGTCTTGTGGTCGAATATGCTGCGCGTGTTCAATCCGAAAGCGCCGATCACGTGGGCCGTTTTCCTTTTCAACCTGCTCGAAGATTGAAAGGATCAGATCGTTTGCGCGATCGCCGATGGCGTGAATGAGAACCTGCAGTCCCGCGCGATCGGCTCCGCGAACGCGCTCAAGCATCGCACCCTCAGGAAACATCTCGTCGCTGGGAATGCCGCTCGTTTCTGGCGCATCTTTGTAAGGCTCGTAGAACAGCGCTGTGGTTGAGCCGAGACTTCCATCGGAGAACGCTTTGAGACCACCGACGCGAAGCATTTCACTGCCGAAATGAGCGCGAATGCCCGCGTTCGCTAGACGCTCCCAATTAGGTAGAGCAGTCATCGCATAAATCCGCGTCTTCAATTCGCCGCGATCTTGGAGTGTTTGGTAAACGCCGACGTCACTGCCGGCCGAGACGTCCTGGACACTAGTTACGCCGAGTTGCGCGGCGTAGTTTGAAGCAGCACGTGCGGCAATCATTTTCTCTTCAAAGCTCGCGGCCGGAACTACCTTCCAGACAAAACTCTGCGCCGCGTCTTTGAGTATTCCGGTTGGCTCGCCTTTGGCGTCGCGAACAATTACGCCGCCGTCAGGATCCTTCGTTTGGTTTGTGACACCCGCTAGTTTGAGTGCAACGCTATTCGCCAGCGCCATATGACCATCGAGACGACTAACAAACACCGGAGTGTTCGGCGTGTAAGGATCAATCAATTCTTTTGTTGGAAGCCTGGCGTCGGGCCATCGTTCATGGTCCCAATCGCCTCCGGTGATCCAACGCCCTGCTGGAACCTTCGCCGCAAACTGACGAATCCGTTCGGCGAATTCCTGAGGCGTATTTGCGTCTCTAAGATCGACGCTCGAGAGTTGGAAACCTCCACTAAGAAAATGAACATGAGCGTCATTAAAGCCTGGGAGCACCAAACGCTTTTTGGCGTCAATGATCCGGGTGCTTGGTCCAGCGAGCTTACTGACTTCGGCGCTGGTACCGATTGCGACAAGCCGGTTGCCGAGAATTGCAATCGCCTCAGCGGTTGGACGTGCGGGATCCATCGTTCGCACCGTGGCATTAACGATGATCGTCTCGGGAGTAACCAGTGAATTGTCTGCGTTAACTGAAAAGGTCATGGGAATAGAAATTAGCAAAACAATCAGAAGGATAGTTAGCGTTGCTTTCATATGCCGTCAAACGCCGAATCCGTTTTACAAATGAAGGAGTTTGAATCGCGCAGCCAGGAAGCGGATGACACCGCTCAACGTCCACAACCTGCTACTCCCACTGAACAATGCAACGTACAATATCATCTGCGCTCAACCACAGTGAAACAACTCAAGCTCAAACAAATGCAGTTAGGAAGGGTGGTTTACCCCCGGTCAAGATCCACAACCTGCCACTCCCACTAAACAATGCGACGCACAATATCATCTGCGCTGAACCACACTGAAACAACTCAAGGTATCATCCGACATTTGGTTCAGCACCTTCGGGAAGCTTGATTGTTATTCATCATGAGCGGGGGTAAACCGCCCTTCCTAACTGCATTTGTTTGTGCTTGAGTTGTTCCAGTGTGGATTGATCTCTGATCTTTTGCACGTTGCTTTGTTCAGTTGAAGTTGGAGGTTATGCACATTGAGCGCAAAACCGCCCTCCTCACGGCGCTGCCTAAACCTCCGCCTCTATCATTGCCAAAACCCAAGGAGCTGCAGACTGTAACGCAGTGATACTCCTAAGGTACACTCTTATTACTTCCGCGTGGACAGCCTAATACAAAATCTTCAATCGATCGTCGGTAAAGACAGCGTACTCTCCGAACCTGACGAACTGTTGGTCTACGAGTGCGATGGTTTGCCTCATCACAAACACCGTCCCAGAGCGGTTGTCTTTCCATCTTCAACTGAAGATACAGCAGCCGTCATGCGCGAGCTCGCCCGGCAGCAAGTTGCCTTCACTCCACGCGGGGCAGGCACTGGTCTATCTGGCGGCGCGCTCGCGTTGAATCAAGGTGTCGTCGTTGAAATGGCTCGCATGCGGAAGATTCTCAAGATTGACGTACCGAATCGCCTCGCGATTGTTCAGCCTGGCGTAATCAATCTGCAGGTCTCTGCCGCTGCGGCGCCTCACGGACTTTACTACGTCCCTGATCCTTCAAGTCAGCCGACTTGCACGATCGGCGGCAACATTGCCGAAAGCGCCGGAGGCATCCATTGCTTGAAGTATGGGACCACAACTGATCACGTACTCGCGTGCAAAGTTGTGTTGGCGGGCGGCGAAATAGTGGACCTCGGCAACGCAACCGGACAGGCCGATGGTTACGATCTGATCGGAACATTCATCGGCTCGGAAGGAACTTTCGGAATCGCCACGGAAGCCACGCTGCGACTGGTCCAAACTCCACCTGCTGTCCGCACGTTGCTCGCAGAATTCGGCGAAGTAAACGACGCGAGTCATGCGGTGTCAGCAATTATTGCTGCAGGCGTGATGCCCGCGGCGCTCGAGATGATGGACCGCGAGATTATTCGCGCAGTTGAAGCCAGTGTTTTTGCTGCCGGACTTCCGCCGGATGCCGGCGCCGCGTTGCTGATCGAACTCGACGGCATTGAGAGCGGCATCGACGATGAAGCAGCTCGAGTCACTTCGATTTGTCTCGAATATGGCGCGCGGAGCTGTCGCCTCGCTCGCGACGAACATGAACGAAAGAAATTATGGGCGGCACGCAAAGGTGCGTTCGGCGCTATCGGTAGAATTTCACCCGATTCGATGATCCAGGACGCTGTTGTTCCCCGTTCACGTCTCCCGGAAGTGCTTGATGCGGCATATCAGATTGCCGACAAGTATCGCCTGCGAATCGCTAATGTATTTCACGCCGGCGACGGCAATCTACACCCTTTGATTTGTTTTGATTCTCGCTTTCCTGACGAGGTCATGCGTGTTAAGGAGGCAGGTCGTGAGTTGATGCAGGTTTGCGTCAACGCCGGCGGAACGATAACAGGAGAACATGGAGTCGGCCTCGATAAGCGAGAGTTTTTGCCGTATGTGTTTTCGGAAGATGACATGGACGCGATGTTGCGCGTTCGGACGGCGTTTGATCCAAACGGTCTTTGTAATCCAGGAAAAATCATTCCAATGTTGCGCGGGTGTGGTGAAGGACGCGCAGTTGAGACGTCGACCACTTCAGTATCAACTGAAGAGTCAAACGGAAATGTGCGACGAACTACTGCTGCGTCAGTAATAAGGAACAAGACACCCTTTGCTGTTGGTTCTGCGTTCTCAGATGTCGCCGGAATTGTTGGTGAAGATAATTGCGCGACTGAACCTGACAGCATTGTTGTTGCGCCGGCCAATGTCGATGAAATTTCCGCGATCTTAAAACTTACCGCAGGTAAAGGCTGGACAGTCTTGCCGGCAGGAGGTTTCACTTGGACCCGAGAACTGTATCCGTCGCACAACGGAATCATCATAAAGACAACTCGACTCAACCGAATTATTGAGCATGAACCAGCAGACCTGATCGCGATTGCCGAGGCCGGCGTCCGACTGACTGACTTTAATCGCGCGCTGAGTGAGAACGGGCAATGGCTTCCGCTCGATCCTCCTGACGATGGAAGGGCCACACTGGGTGGAGTTGTCGCAGCGGGATTAGGTGGTGCGCAACAGATGGCTTTTGGTCGACCGCGCGGATCAGTAATCGGAATGAAAGTGGTGTTAGCCGATGGCAATGTAATCAAGGCTGGCGGCAGGGTTGTTAAGAACGTCGCCGGATATGACTTGTGCAAATTGTTTACAGGGAGTTACGGCACGCTCGGAGTGATCACCGAGATCAATTTCAAGCTGCGCCCGGTTCCCGAGCGACAAGCTACTGTGATCGCAACCGGTGACGCGCCAACCTTGATCACAGCTGCTCAATCGATCATGCAGGCGCGACTGTTTCCGGTGGCTTTGGAACTGCTATCGCCGGCGTTTGCGCGCGAACTGGAAATCGCAACAGAGCAATGTGTGTTGCTGGTCCGCTTTGCGGGAAATAAGAAGGCGGTGACATTCCAGACAGACGAAGCACTAAAATTGTTAGCGGAGAATCGAGAGGAGATCATTGAAGACGATGATGCTATGTGGAGAAGGTTGGCGAGCATTCCTCTCTCTGAAGAAATGAGCTCGGCGTGGCGAGCAGCAGTGCTTCCGGCAGAGTTACCAGTTTTTGTGCAAGGTCTTGGAAATGCTGTGGCCTGGCAAGCCGGTGTTGGCGATGGAAGGGTTAGAGCCCTTTATCGAGCTGCTCTAACGACTGAACAAATCAAATACATTCGAAATGCGGCGACCCGTTGCGGAGGCGTCTTTACGGTTGAAAAAGGAAGAGGTGATTCATCTCCTCAACAACTTGGTGAACGTATCAAGCAGCAATTGGATCCTTCAAATGTTTTCCCATCCATAAAATGACTGTAGATACCACCCGCTTTAGCGGCGTGGAGTTTCAATTTCAACCTACAAACCCGCGCCTCTGGATTCTTTCGCAGTTTCTATTGCCAGCGCGTGGAACTTGAAGTCGAGTTGTTTCATTCAAGTTTCGTTTCCACGCGCTGGCAATAGAAACTGCGAACGAGCATTTATGGGCTGCGAGTAGGCTAAAATTGAAACTCCACACCGCTAAAGCGGGTGGTGTCTTCTCAAAGCATCGGATCAGCGACTCAGCAAAACGTTCGAATACGGTATCCGGTTGAGCATAGTTCTTTTCGCTAAAGCGCGGACCGTGTGATAATCAACCAAACTGCGAAAGTGAGACTCAGGTAATGATCGCGTTGCTCCGCAAACAACGGCTCCTGCTGCCGCTCGGCATCGTCTTAACACTTCTCTTTAATTCTCCATCGTTTCAGTTCACGCGACAGATAACTCCCACGACAGCAGCGGCGTCACGTGAGCCGGTACGCGCGAGGCGTGGGCTTGTCGCTTCGACAAATGAAGTCGCATCGCGTGTCGGAGTTAATGTGATGAAGCGCGGTGGAAATGCAGTCGATGCAGCAATCGCCGTGGCGTTTGCCTTAGCAGTCACTCATCCTGCGGCCGGGAACCTCGGCGGCGGTGGGTTTATGATGATTCGCCTGCGCAACGGCAAGACGACGGCGATCGATTATCGTGAGATGGCACCGGCAGCTGCGCACCGAGATGTTTATCTCGACAAGAACGGCAAATTGATCGAAGGCGAAGGTGGTTCACTGGTTGGTTATCGCGCGGCAGGAGTGCCTGGAACTGTTCGCGGGATGGAATTGGCGCTCAAGAAATATGGTTCCGGAAAAATGACGTGGGCCCAACTGGTCGAACCAGCGCGACAACTCGCGGCCAACGGATTCACCGTGACCTACTCTCTGGCTCGCTCTCTCAAAGGAAATGATGATTACCTTGCGAAGTATCCTGAGACAAAACGCATTTACCTGAAGGGCGGCAGCTTCTACAAAGAAGGCGAGCTGTTTCGTCAGCCGGAACTCGCCGCAACCTTCGCGCGACTCCAGCGACTTGGACCGAACGAGTTTTATGAAGGTGAGACGGCGAGATTGATAGTCGCCGATATGAAGCATAACAGCGGCCTGATGACGCTCGGAGACCTGCATGGCTATGTCGCTAAAGAGCGGGTGCCGCTGCGCGGGAACTATCGCGGTCACGAGATCATTTCGATGCCGCCGCCATCCTCGGGTGGTGCTGTTTTGATCGAGATGCTGAACATTCTCGAAGGCTACGACTTGAATAAGCTCGATGCGAGTTCCTCGGATCGTTATCACTTGATGGCTGAAGCGATGCGTCGAGCGTTCGCTGATCGCGCCGAGTACATGGGCGATACTGATTTCGTTAAAGTGCCAATCGCCGGATTGGTCGATAAGTCGTATGCCACAAAGCTACGGTCGTCGATCCGAACAGATCGTGCATCGACGAGCGCTGAAGTGCGTGCTGGTCGTCCTGCCGGATACGAATCAGACGAGACGACGCATTTTACGGTGGTGGATGCGGAGGGAAATGCGGTCGCAAACACTTACACTCTGAACAATTCATACGGCTCAGCCGCAGTCGTCAAAGGCACAGGGATGCTTTTGAATGATGAGATGGACGACTTTGCGGCGAAGCCTGGCACTCCAAACATGTATGGACTGATCCAGGGCGAGCGAAACGCTGTGGCTCCGCGCAAGAGACCGTTATCGGCAATGACGCCGACCATGGTCTTGCGCAAAGACGGGAGCTTTTGGTTCACAGTCGGAAGTCCAGGTGGGCCAACCATTATTAATACGGTGCTCTGCGTTGTAACTAACGTGATTGATTACGGGATGAATATCCAGCAAGCGATTGACGCACCCCGAATTCATCACCAATGGTTGCCGGATGAAGTTGTCGGCGAGCCCTTTGGTTTCTCCGGAGACACGCAACGCGCGCTCTCGACACGCGGTCATACCCTCGCGAAGCCGCGGTATCTCGGTGATGCTGAAGGAATCATGATCGAAGAAAAGACGGGCGTGCGTCTTGGCGCTACTGATCCAAGAAGAAGTGATGGTCAGGCTGTGGGGTATTGAGGAAATAGTCTCTTCTCATTCTCCCCAGGCCTTAGCCTGGGGTTGAATGTCACAAAAGAAAAGTGGAAACCGTTTTAACGGTTTCTTCCAGATCGTACGTCAAAACAAGACCTCCAAAACCGTTGAAACGGTTGCGGAGGTCAAAAAGCGACGCATGGCCCCAGGCTAAAGCCTGGGGTGAATGAGAAGTTGACTTGTAGAAGTCTAAAACGTACATGTCTTCAAAAGCTCGACGCAAGTCACGAAAGGTTTCAGTGCCCGATGACCAGCGCGTTTGGAACCTTAGAACCATAGGGGTCTTAGCGGGTATTCTCGTTTTAGTCAGCTTAATAGTTTTTGTTGGCGTCAGAATGAAACAGACCCAGGCCGATTACCTGCCTCAAGAATTCGAAGGAAGAATTGTCGATAGGTGGGCAGGATCGAACGCGACACAGCTGGGTGATAACCCCTACTATCGGCTGTTGGTTGAGATTGACGGACAGCAACGCACTGTTCCTGTAAACCGCCAGGTTTATGAAGAAGCACAAGTTGGCATGCGGCTCAGGCGATCTAGAAAAGGACTCGAGGTGATCCCAATAGCACACCGGCAATGATGGCAGCATTCGTTTAAGAAACCGTTAATCCGAATATTAAAAGAGAGATACATACTAACTCGCCTCCTTGTGCTCCGGAGGAGCAGCATGTTTATAGAGCAAATTCGTTTAATGGCCTTCGCTCCGCTAGGAGCGAAATGTGTATATCTGCTCTTGCACATCGCGCTCCTACGGAGCACCAAGGTTGAGTGCGACCGAGAACTATAAACATACTGCTCCCCTGGAGCAAAGCAGCGTAATCACTCCTTTGGTCACAACCCAACTACAAGATACGCTGGCCGCCGAAGAACAAAAGCTCCTCGCCTGTATTCACTGTGGCCTTTGTCTGGAGGCGTGTCCGACCTACGTCGTCACCGGCGATGAGAACGATGGACCACGCGGCCGGCTCTACTTGATGCGGGCAGTCGGTGAGGATCGTCTCAGCAATGAGTCAACGTCGTTCAAGAATCACATCGATCGCTGTCTTGGCTGCAGAGCGTGTGAGCAGGTTTGTCCGGCTGGGGTTCAATACGGCCAACTACTTGAAGCCGCGCGCGCGGAAATCGTCAGGGCTCAACCGCCGGCAGGAATCACTGGCGCGCTGCTCAATTTCGCGCTGCGTCAAATCTGGCCCAAGCCTGAACGACTCAGGTTGTTCTTTACTACTTCTCGCATAATGCGCGATTTGGGTGTGGCTCGCCTTCTGGTTCGATCACGCTTCGCACGACTTTTTTCCAAACGATTTGAATTTGCGTTTGCACTCCTCGACAGTTCCCGGCCCAGCGGGATGAGGTCAGTACCACCGCGCGGTAGCGGGTGGGTGCAAAGCCTTTATTTCAAGCTAACGGGCACAAGCTTCGCACCCACCCGCTCCCGCGCGGTGGTACTGACCTCATCCCACGGCGTTCCGGCAAACCAAACCGCCGAGGGCCGCGGCTCCGTATTGTTATTCAGTGGCTGTGTAGGTGAAGGACTTTTCGCTCATGTTAATCGAGCAACAGAACGGGTGCTGCGAGCTAACGGATTTGACCTTAGAACTCCCGAGAAGCAGGTTTGCTGCGGCGCCTTGCACGCACATGCAGGCGACCTCGATGGCGCACGCCAACTCGCACGTCAGAACATCGGGGCATTCGCAAGCGAAAAGAATATTCCAATCATCACGAATGCGGGCGGATGCGGCGCGATGCT
>DATJKB010000505.1:0-8056 GCA_035491875.1 Pyrinomonadaceae bacterium
CCGACAAGCTGAAGCGTATCGGACATCTGTTGAGTCATTCCGGTTCAATTGAGTGGAGAATTGCGAACGCCGACAAGCTGAAGCATATCGGACATTTGCGTTGCCGAGTTTCTGGGAGCTTGGACGTTTGGAAATCGCCGACAAGCTAAAGCGTATCGGACATTGGCTTGCCGAGTTTCTGGGAGCTTGAGTGTTCAGATCAAAATGGAAACGCCTGCATGAACGCGTCGAGATCTGCCTCCCCACCTTTCGCACTCGCCGAAAAGTAGTAGTTGCCACGCGTCCAGGCGAAGAACCCGCCCGATTCGTTGTTGACCTTAAAATAACTTGGCTCGGTACCGATCGAGCCGAACCGCGGATCAGTAGGAAACTTGTCGGTTGTTTCGCCTGCTGCTGTATCGAGTATGCTCTGTGCGTTCACCGGATTGGCAGTAACACCAAACTCGACAAAGATCTCTTTGTTGCCAGACTTGTAAGTTGCGTACACCGAGCTGCCGTCAACTTCTATTGAAGAAGGTGGGACACCGCGTTGGTCGGATCGCTCGAGTAAGGTGCGGGTGTATGGTCCAACCTGTGTCGGTAAGAGCTCGTCGAGATTCAAACCAGCTGGCATTGAACGCTTTTCGACTCCGTAAGGCGCATTCCAGCTGATTGGTTTGATCTCTCCTCTAGGCGTAGGCGAGGCTGCATTTGCCGGTTTGTTGGCGTTCGGCGTCTCATCAGTTTCAACGCGTACGAAGAAAACAGTCGTCTCCTTCTTTTTTTCGTCCTGCGACGCAACGATCAGGAGTCCGTTACCGCGATTGTTTACGGTTTTTCCAAAGACGCAGGCGACACCAGAGAAACCGTACTGCTTACCATCCAGGCACGTCGACTTTTGGCTCGCGTCCCATTTGCCGAAACTTGTCATGCGTTCGTTCGAGTAAAAACTCTTTACGTCGTCGGCTGATTTGGGAGTTGTAAAAACAGCCCAATCACCTTTGCTCGGCGTCTTATCTTCGCCTTCCTTGTTAAGGCGATAGAGATTGTTCAGCGCAGTGCGCAGCAAAACATGGATATAGATCGGCAGGTCTGCTTCTGACGACGCAAGACCATCCATCTTGGGCACGTCGGGCCACAAGTCGCCGACCTTGGTTAGATGTTTGTCCTCGATGAATTTATTGACTATGCGGCTGCAGGAGGTAAGGGAAAACACCAAGGCGAGGAGAAAAATTATCGCGAGCCTACGACTCATAGTTTGATTACCTCGATAACGAAACTCGCTTTCGGACCGCGTTTATCATATGCGCCAGTCCGTCAACGACCACATCGGGTTGGAAGAGATGAATCTCGTGACCGCTTCCTTGTGCGGTGATATGCGCACTGTTTGAACTAAGGAAATCTAGACGAGCTGCGGCGCCCTCGCGTGAACGTCGCTCTGCTTCGGGAGCCTTTGGACCACTCGATATGACGACTACTGGAAGATTGCCCAAGGGATACTCCTTTGTCTTAGTTTCCTCGAACTCATGCAGAAATTCCTTCCGCCACGACAGATCGGCTTCAGGACCAACCTTCGTTCGATCCCACTTCTCCCATAATCGAACGTCGAACGATAGTCTTACGGCTTGCAATTCCGGCGATAGTCGATCAAACGGGGCACCTTCACGAGTCGGCATCGGTCCTTTAGTGATGGTTGGCGGCGGCGGGTAAGCGGAACGGATCTCATCCTCTGTCAAATCCCATATGAGGCCGCCCTTTTCTTTAACCATCTTCCCGACCCTATTGGCGCTGTTAGTAAAGACCAGACCGCCAACCTCTTTCGGAAACGCTCGTTGATAGGCCTGAATAAAAATGCCACCGATCGAAGCCCCGACGAGTACGTATGGTGCTTTTTCTTTCGCAGTCTTCAGTAATGTGTGGAGATCGTTGATTGTCTGCTCGACGGTTTCGTCAGCCGGGCCGGAATCACTCCAAGCCAGTCCGCCGCGATCGAATGAGCAAACCCTTGTGACTACAGAGATGCGCGGTTGGACCAGTGCCCAATCGATTGAGAAGGCGGCGCCACCAGCGACCAGGACAACTGTCGGACTTCCTTTGCCGGTGCAATTGAGATGCAGCTTGCGCCCTCCAACATCGATCATTCGTCCGGGTGGCGGATATTGGTCGGCGGCAGGAGCAGCGGGCAGAAGCACTGCAGGAAACAAAACCAAAAGCAGTAGGACGAGTGTGAATCGCATGGTTTTTAAGGATCAAGGAATGAAGGATGAAGGTGGAGCGATGAAATCTTCTTATTCATCCCTCATCCCTGGTCTTTCATTTCTTGAACAGATTCTTGAACGCTTGTCGGGCATCCGTCGGCGCGCCTGATGAAGTCTCGCGCTCGACTACTGTTCTTGGCTCGAACAGTTCGCACATGTTCTTCGCATTCTTATTCACGATTTTCGCGGTAACAGGTTTACGACATTCGAAGCGCGCCGCTGGATCGAAATAGTTACACTGACGACAGGTGTGAAGATCGGCGTGACAGGTTGAACAAGTGCTTGCGAGGTTAATGGTCGTCGCGATCTTTGCGCTACACGAAGCGCACTTCACCTTTTCACCATAGGCCATCATCTTCGGCGAGCGCGGGCCTTCGCGATCGCGGGGAGCTGATTGCGGCGGCTTCGATTGAGATTGTTGCCGCGGCGGCTCACGATCACTATCCATGTAGCCGCGCTGACGATATTTGCGGTCGCTCATTTTGTTACTCCAGGTTGGTTGGATTACCGCTTCGTGAACCCTCGAGCTTCTAACCAATAATAAAACGCATCAATCCAATGGTCACTACTCGTTCCTTGTTTTCGCATTCCGAAACCGTGACCGCCGTTTGCGAAGATGTGCGCCTCAGGCTTGTGACCCGCGGCTTTCAATGCATCGTAGAACTTGACCACTGGCGCAAGCGTCAGTGGATCGTCCTGCGCCCAGGCCATAAACATTGGAGGCAGTTTCGCAGGAATCTCAGGCATCACGCCGAATGGACCACCATAGATCATCGCCGCCAGGTTCGGACGCGCGGACGCATCGGTTTGAAGTAGTGTACCACTGGCGACCATTGCTCCCGCCGAGAAGCCAATGAAGCCGATTCGATCTGGCGCGACGCCCCATTCCGCAGCGTGTTGTCGTACGACTTTGATGGCCTGGATTCCATCGGCAATGCCAAACTTTCCGGCTTCGTCCATATTCATCCCAGCCGGAATTCCTTCGCCCTTCTTTTCCATGATCCGGTACTTCAACACGAACGCGGCGATGCCTTTCTGCTGAAGCCAGCGCGCAACCTCATTGCCTTCGAGATCGATCGCGAGCGCTACAAACGCGCCACCGGGAGCGATGATGACGCCGGAGCCTGTCGCTTTTGCTTTCTCAGGGAGGTAAGCCGTCAAGGTTGGCGTGACTACATTCAAGACGACAGCTCCGATTGGCGTATCGGCAACTGTGATCTCTTTGTGAGTCCAACTCTCGGATCCGGGAGCAACTCCCGGCCAGATGTTTACAGTCTGTGAGCTGGCAGGGCAGGGAAGGAGGAAGGTAACGACGGTCGCGACTACAATGAAGAAGCTTGTGCGCATCATCTCTCCTGCGCGATTGATGTTCGATAACGTTCGGTTTCCTCAAGCTGTCAGAAATGCGACAACGAGTGTCCGATATGCTTCAGCTTGTCGATGACTCTTGGCGAATTGAAACTACATCGCAGCTACCTGTCTTTGCAACTAATCAACAAGCTAAAGCATATCGGACATCAGAAAGATTCATCCTTTCAGCTCTCATGTTAATCCGGTAATCCTGTGAAAGTCTTTTGCAGCCCCGTGAGTTCCTGAGGAGATTCGAGTATCAGATCAGGTCGCGCCGACTCCAACTCATCACGCTTACCGTAGCCCCAGAGAACCGCCACCGATCTTAATCCATTCGCATTTGCCGCCAACACGTCGACGGCGCGGTCGCCAATAAACCAGGACGACGAAGAGATAATTCCCTTGGAGAGCAATGATGCCACCTGCTGTTCTTTACGAATACCTACATCGCCGCCGTCGACAAAGCTGAAGTAATCACGGATTTGAAAGAGCTGAAGAATTCGCTCAGCGAAATCAGCGCGCTTGGAAGTGCAAACACCCATCGGTGTGTTGCTGACTGCGAGTTCATCTAAGGCCTCGCGAATACCTGGATAGAGCAAATTTTCGGAGTAGCCCTTGTCAGAGTAGCGCTCACGATACTTTGATACCAAGGCAGCGATTTGGTCAGGCGAAGAGTAGGATGTGATTGCGATAAATGTCTCGTCGAGAGGCGGGCCGATATAACTATTGATCTCATCGGGATCGAGCGCGGGGAATCCGAAGTGTGTTAGCGCATAGTTGATTGAGCGCTGAATGCCGACGGCAGGATCGCTGATGGTTCCGTCGAGATCGAACACCAGGTGCGCGGTTGCAGTCATTGATTAATCCGCGATCGAGGGTGCCTAAATCTTGCCGGCAACGATCGCGGCGAGAATGGAGACGTTAGTTTGCGTTCGCTCATTCTAACGAAAACTGACTCTCTTCGAAGACCAAAAGAACAACGCGCCGGTTCCAACAATGAGAACACTCGGGATACCGGTAAGGACCGTTAAATCCAGAAACCAGGTTTGACTATCGAAGATTCCTTTCCCACAGGCAACAACGCCATGACCTTTAACGAGCCAAACGAGAATCAGAGAAAGAACGACTTCGGCCGCTACCAATGCCGCGGCGCTGACTACTTGAATGATGCGGTAAATTAAGATCCTCATCACCCGCTAATTAGCAAAGAACATTCCCCTCAGAGAGCGATAAGAAATACTGGCGTCCTTATGGTTGGACCGCGCTTAGGCAGTGATTTTCTGACAGAAGCAATAAAGTCGTGTTTGTCGTTTCGGGCTATCACATGGCACACCTAAAGGAGTGCACAAGGCTGGGTGGCGTCGCGGGCTATAAACATTTCACCCCTAACGGGGTGATGCTTCAGCGTGGCGCCGTTTGCAAGTGGGATCGCTAGCTCGATCCAAGGTTGTATAGCCTGATCGCGTTCTCGCGCATTACCAGTCGTGCAAGCTCCCGCGCACGTTCACGCGTGATCAATCCATCGTTCATCATTCCAGTCAAAGCCAGCGCCAGCGCCTGACGCCCAGTGTTTGATGTCAGCCAGCCCATCTCTTCCCAACCAATCTCCGGCGTGCCCGGGAAAAGATCGGTGCCAAACAAAACATGCTCGGGATATAGCTCAAGCCAGTCACGCAACACTTCACTTAGCTTACGTGGCGAGAGTAGAAAAGTCTGAGCAGAGAAGTCGGCATAGACGTTCGCCTTGTTCATGAGGAACGCGACCTCCTTCGTGAATGGCCAGCCGCCATGAACTATCACAAAGTTGGTTTTACTCAGCGACAGGTCATTGAACACCGAATCAAGCAGCAGTGGATTGCTTCCGCTTAACTCAAACTGACCTCCGGCACCCGCAGCGATGTGCATGTGAACAGCTAGGCCCACACGACCTGCTTCGCGTGCGATGTAACGGAAAATAAAGTCCTGAAGTTTTTTGTAATCGCTAGGCGATGCCGGGAGACCGCGAATGTGACGGAGATAAATTCTTGCAGCCTCGCTTTTCGGCACGTCGCTAAAGTCCAATGCGCGCAGATATGCAGCTTCAAACTTTACCGCGATAGCACCGTTTTGTTTCTGTTTCTCAAGCGTCGCTGAAATTACTTTCGAAAGGTAGGCATTAAAATCCAACGGCGGGCTGTTAAGCTTCCACTCTGCAAGGTACCGCTTCAACAACCGTTCTTCAGCCTCAAACATCTTCACATACTTCGGATGTGCCTTGCGTATCGCTTCGGTATTGAGCGGAAACATGAATGCGTCAACATACGAGACCCAGCGGAAGCGCGGTGCCGGTAAGCCTCTTCCCATTGTCACCCTGTTCGCGAACATCGTTTCGATGCCGAGTTGGTCCAACACCCAAACGGGGTAACCGTCGCCTTTGTCGCGCGCGAGTCGTTGCTTTGCTTCCAACAGCTCGCGAACGTGTTGCTGGCTCATATCAGAGTGCTTATATCCGAAGAGTGCTCGCCATGCGCCGATGAATTCAGGGTTGTCGGGCCGCAGTCGAGCAGGGAGGTTGTAGATTGAAGTAAATTCGTAGGCCTCGAATGGCAATGCGTCCCACTCATTATCCGTCTCGCCATCACTAACTAAGCGCGGTGGGTGAGCGTGGTTATCGATTGCCTTGATCTTGGTGATTTCCGCAAGTAATTCGGGATCGGCGGTTGTCTGGGCTATGGTGTCGAAAGATATTGAGAAGAACAGCAGTAACACTGAAAGCGCCATGAACCGGGGTTTATTCATAGTGACTCCAATCAGTAGCCGAAAGTATGAAACTGCCAGGTGAGGATGCAAAAGGATCGCAAGAAAGTGTAGCGTATCGGCACGTCGAGCAACAGGAGTTCTGAGGGAGTTACCACGTGAGATGCATAATCGACTAGTTTGACCCCAGCGGTTGTGAAGTGTTCCGCTCGCCTGGTCGTTCACTGTCTCAAGCTAGAGCGAATTCCAAGCCACCCACACCGGCAGCAGTGCGCTTAGAACTTCTTCGAGGAACTTTTCGCTCGGGTTGTCACTGCGCATGTCCCAACGCCATACCAGGTCTCTGTTATCGCTTGGCCCAGTCAACCATTCGATCAAATCCGTGTCAGACCAACCAAAAACCCTGTCGTCACGCGTACCCGATCCTGGAGTGAACGTGCAATTCACGCCAAGTGGCTGAAGGATCGATCGAGAGTTCACGAGCGCCGCAAATGCCACTTGTCGGGTTGCCGCCTGCGCAGTTGTCAGTGGGGCGTCCTGAAAATAGACTCCAACTCGAAGGATAAACGGAGCGACCGCCGACCCTGGTTGTTCGATGAACAGCTCGCGCTCCGCACGTTCGTTGAGTCTCCATGAGGCGCAGCAATACGCATCCGATTCGTGAATTAGGTGAAGCGTTGCGGCGGGAACGACCTGACAAATTCGAGTTGTCAGTCGATGTGCTAACGCGTCGAAGGGAGCCGGAGCAAATCCCAATGCGGTCATTCCTTTATTTCAACGTCCGACATCAGTATGTGGGAATTCTTCAATCGCCTAACCGGAGCCAAATAAAATCCCAACAGTCTGCTCCACTCCAAACCCGTGAGACCTCAAACGTTCTTGCGTCTTCAAGCGAGTGGCCAGAAATGTAAAAAAGTCGGGCGCCGTGATTAATGGCGGCTACTCCGTCGGTCTTCTTCATATCAAAACTTGGTCAATGAACAACCGATACTTCCGCGCGGTTGCTTGCTGTTAGCTTTCGCTCTCTCACGAAAAGAAACAACGGCAAAGCCAGCGATACCCCCACTGCCAGGTTGCAAACGACATACAGCCATAAGTTCTTCATGCCCCGGCGTCGCCCTTCCGAAAAAACGAATAGCCACACCACGATTGACGACACGATGACGTCGAGTCCGAAGAAAGCCGAGATATGGTTTTCGAAAAGCTGTTTGAAGAGTAGCGGCAGATCAAAACCGTACTGTGCAAGAAAGGGAAGAAGCTGGGAAAGAGGAAGCACCGTGCCAAGTATCGCGCAGATCAGATAAAGCCATTGCATAAGCACCTCCAGAAATAGAAGGTTTTCAAGCGCGTGCGCACTCCGCTGGGAGTGCAATGTTTATACCACGACGGAGTGTCAGCGATCTCGGAAGAAGCGAAAGGAGGGGACGGTCAAGGTAGATAAAGATCATGTGCGGTCTCGAGACCGGATAACTGAATCAGACGTTTACAGATCTCCGCGTACTCGTCTTTGGGGACACGCTGACTCACCCAATGATACTGTCTTGAGTTCCAGCCATCGAGTAACCAAACCGCACCATCATCCGGAACGGGATCACTGGTCGTTTCTGAAAGCTGCCAGAAATTGGCTCGTACGAGTCGATCGGTGATATCGCGCCACTCAGCCCTCGTTAGCGAACGAGCGTACGACTCGTTAATACTTCCGAATCTATAACCCTTGCTGTCGAGTTTCTTGG
>DATJKB010000506.1:0-8547 GCA_035491875.1 Pyrinomonadaceae bacterium
GGCCGCAGCAACGCTGCGAGGTCGTACGATCTTTTCAGTCTGGACAGTTTGTGAGAGGGCTTGCCACGACGCGCAAAAAACAGCGAGAGCGGACAGGGGTGCAATCAAGAAACTTTTTTTCATCTTTTCGCTTCTTCAGGAGAGATACAGGCCGAATTCCTGCCGGGGGCTGGCAAGTAACCTTTAGATTCGCCCACCGGCAGTGTGGTTGTCAACAATTTTCCAAAATGCGTCAGTCGACTGCGAAACCGATACTCACAACGGCTGTAATGTCTTTGTCCAAAGAGGACGTGTCGTTCATGCCGGAGTCGGAAACTTCATTGGATCCTGCCGGTGTTATCTGAAGCACACCCATGCGAGCAGTTTTTACTGAACCGATTGAACTACCAGTGCTTTCAGCGATCTTCTCCGCGCGAGTTTTGGCGTCTTTGGCTGCTTCTGCCAACATCTCAATCTTCAGCCCACCGATCTGCGTGTAGTAATACTCGGGTGCCATCGACTCGAGTAGGATTCCCTGGTTGATTAGCTCGGTAGCTTCACGCGCGATCTTCCCGATTTTATCGACCTCCTTTGAGCGCACTTCCAGTTCCTGTCGCAATGAGTATCCCGTGATTTCCGAGGTCTCACCGCCGTCAGAGGTGCGTCCATGAAGTGTTTGTGAGGAGATTGACGAGACAGTAATTTCGTTGTCAGGGATACCTTTGCTGACAAGATAAGCCTTCACTTTTGGGACTGCTTCTGAAAGCGACTTGTAAGCTTCTGAGAGCACCGGCGCCTGGTAAGAGACCGCTGATTTCCAGATAACGCTATCAGACTTGATCTGGCGCTTGGCGGATCCTGTTACGGTAATTGTTTGGTCGCCGCGTTTGCCCTTAACAAATGCCCAACTTCCGAGTGCCGCGGCGACGATTATCGCCAGCGGAATAGCTAAAACAGCTAACAGTGATTTCGAGTTTCCATCGTTCATTCCGGGGGAAGCTCCTTTCGGAATCTGAAATAGAGCGTGCACAATATACCGCTCTCGACTGCAAATGAACGAGTGTTGCCCCGTTGGCTTCGTGTGTGGGCCCACAGTGTTGGGCTTATGACGCCAACTTTGTATACTGGACCTTCAGATCGAAGATGCCATCCTCGTTCAGCTTCCCGTTACACATTGAAGGGAGTTACTTATGCAGGTTTATCGCCCCTGGCGGCCGACAATGCTCGCGTCGATCTTAATCTTAATCGCAGCTTTGATAATGCTGCCGACGTTTTTTGTAGTTAGCTCGCAAAATTCAACAGGTGTTACTCAACAGATGATCAAGACCAACAACTACCCAGTCGCGCGAAAGGGCGATCAGGTCGACGATTACCATGGTGTGAAAGTGGCCGACCCGTATCGCTGGCTCGAGGATCTGGATTCTGAAGAAACGCGGAAGTGGGTCGAAGAACAAAATAAACTCACGTTTGGCTATCTCGCAGAGATTCCTGCTCGAACAACTATCAAAGAACGATTAACTAAACTCTGGAATTTCGAAAAGTACGGGGTACCGTTCAAGGAAGGTAATAGATACTTCTACACGCGCAACAGTGGCTTACAGAATCAGAGCGTTTTGTACTCAGTGAACTCGCTCGAGGCTCAGCCGCAGGTCCTAATAGATCCGAATACGCTTTCGGCCGACGGGACCGTTGCGCTTTCAGGAACCGCCGTCAGCAATGATGGCAAGCTTCTCGCCTACAGTCTGTCTGCGTCTGGGTCTGATTGGCAGGAGTGGAAGGTTAGAGATGTTGGCACCGGAAAAGATCTGACCGACCATCTGAAGTGGGTGAAGTTCTCAAACGCCTCCTGGACACGCGATGGCGGCGGATTCTTCTATGCCCGTTACGATGAACCGAAAAGCGATTCGCTCAAGGCTACGAATTACTTTCAAAAGCTCTACTTCCACAAGATCGGTTCGCCTCAGTCTGAAGACGTTCTTGTTTACGAACGCCCCGATCAAAAAGACTGGCTGTTCGACGGTTCGGTTAGCAGAGATGGCAATTATCTAATTATCACAGCCTTTCAAGGTACTGACGTTAAGACTCGCGTTTATTACAAAGACCTGCGAACAAATGACGGTTCTGTTGTAAAGCTGCTTGACGATTTTGATGCGTCGTATACGTTCGTTGGCAACGACGGAAACCGCATGTGGTTCCTCACTGATGTTGGTGCGCCACGCGGCAAGATTATCGAGATTAACACCGCGCAGCCGGACCGAAACAATTGGAAGATTCTTGTGCCTGAAAGCAAAGAGACGCTTCAAGCTGTTACGGTGGTGAATCACAAGCTCATAGCCAATTACCTCAAGGACGCTTACACGCAGGTCAAAATATTCGACACAACGGGAAAGTTTATTCGTGAGGTCGAGTTTCCAACTATCGGATCGGCTGAAGGTTTTGGCGGCGAACCGGACGATCGAGAGACGTTTTATTCGTTTACCAGCTTCACAGTTCCCGCCACGATCTATCGCTACGATGTTGAGACCGGCAAGAGCACGGTATTCCGTCAGCCAAAGGTTGACTTCAACCCGGCGAACTTTGAGACGAAGCAAGTTTTCTACTCGAGCAAGGACGGAACGAAAGTTCCGATGTTCATCACCTACAAGAAAGGTCTCAAACTCGACGGAAACAATCCCACGTATCTGTACGGCTATGGGGGCTTCAACATCTCATTGACGCCGGCGTTTTCTGTTGGTGTTCTTGTGTGGATGGAAATGGGTGGTGTTTTCGCTCAGCCAAATCTGCGCGGTGGCGGCGAGTATGGCGAAGACTGGCATCAAGCTGGAATGAAATTGAAGAAGCAAAATGTCTTCGACGACTTCATTACGGCTGCGGAATGGCTAATTGCAAACAAATACACATCGACTCCGAAACTCGCCATATCAGGCGGCAGCAATGGAGGCCTTCTTGTCGGAGCCGCGTTGACTCAACGGCCCGACTTGTTCGGCGCAGCGTTGCCGGCCGTGGGTGTGATGGATATGCTTCGTTTTCAGAAGTTCACCATCGGATGGGCGTGGGTCTCTGACTACGGTTCTTCCGATAACGCCGACGAGTTCAAAGCGCTGTACGCGTATTCGCCCTTGCACAACATCAAGCCCGGAACAAAATATCCGCCGACCCTGGTTACGACTGCGGACCATGACGATCGAGTGTGGCCAGGTCACAGCTTCAAGTTTGCCGCAGCGTTGCAGGCGGCGCAGGCAGGAAGTGCTCCTGTGTTGATTCGGATTGAAACCAAAGCGGGTCATGGAGCAGGGAAACCTACGTCCAAGATCATCGAGGAGTCGGCGGATCGATATGCGTTCCTGGTGCGGACGTTGAATATGAAAACCGAGTAAGAGGAAGGATTCAGTACCATTCGCGGTAGCGGATGGCCAGCACCCAACATAATAGTCAAATCAGGTATGGTGAGTGCTGGCCGTCCGCTACCGCGAACGGTACTGAATGTTTTTATTGCGACCACGGCGCGGGCTTGCGCACCCATCTGAATTTCCGCAGTTCTTTCAGCAATTCTTTATCGAGCGGGCCTTTATCGCTAGCCTCAATATTCACTTCAACGTGTGACAGCTTCCGCATTCCAGGAATGATTGTGCTCACGTCGTCGTTTGCAAGAATGAACCTGAGTGCGAGTTCCGGCATTGTGATCCGCGTCTCGTGTTCACGGTTCCACTGCTCGAGAAGTTTCTTAACCTCGTCTGCTTTCTCGACGCTCGGTATCAGATTCTCGGGAACGAAATAGGTGTTCCGCCAATCTCCTTCTGGCCACTTGCTCTCTTTTGTTAAGGTGCCAGTGAGTGTTCCCTCATCGAAAGGCACGCGCGCAATTACTGCAACACCCATTTCACGACAAGCGGGAAACAGATCATCCTCTGGATTCTGATCGAATATGTTGTAGATCACCTGGACTGAATCGATCTGTCCGCTCTTTACTGCTCGGAGCGCATTCCATGGTTCCCAGCGATTGATGCTGATACCGATGCCTCGAATCAGTTTCTGACTTCGCAGGTCGTCGACTTTGTAGAACCAACGATCGTCGCGCATCCAGTCGTCTTGCCAGGTGTGGAACTGGATCAGATCAAATCCATCCAGTGCCGCATTTTCCAAACTCCGGTGCACATACTCTTCGACGTGATCTGGAGGATACGATTCTTTGAGAGTCGACTCCGGCAACGCTGGCCACTGAAGATTCTTGGGTGGGATTTTGGTGGCAGTGTACAGTCGCTTGTCGGAGTTACTGCGAATGACTTGGCCTAAAAGTTTTTCGCTGTGTCCATTCCCGTAAGCGTACGCTGTATCGAAGAAGGTGCAGCCAAGATCGACAGCGGCTTGTAGAGATCGTAATGATTCGTCGTCGTTGGAGTTGGACCAGCCCGCCATACCCCACATCCCATAGCCGATCTCGCCGACCTCCCATTTGAGGCGTCCAAAGCGTCGATATTTCATGAAGGACAATATAGCAGATGTCCGCTATGCTTTTTTAGCTTGTCGGTCGAGAAGCCGAGTAACTCGAGCTCACGGAAATTACTCAAGCGAATGTCCGATATGCTTTAGAGGCTCTTGCAAAATTCGCCATTGATGCCACGGCCTTGCGCCGTGGTGATTCACGTTTGCAGCTACGATTAGCAGACCATAAAGTTTTGAGATGCCACGGGTTTGTCCCGTGGAGTCTCACGCTGCTGGATGCCAACAACTTACAAGTGCGACAAGCGAAAAGACGTGAGTCTCCACGGGGCAAGCCCGTGGCATCCAGATCACTCAGCCGCGGATGACTAGCTGCAAGCGTGACCGACCACGGCGCAAGGCCGTGGCATCAATGCGAATTTTGCAAGAGCCTCTGAAGCATATCGGACATTCGCTTGAACAATTTCTGGCAGCGCGAATCTGTCCGGGCCAAGCTAACGTGTATCGGACACAAAAAAGCGCGCCACGTTTTCACGTAGCGCGCTTCGTTGTACTTCAAGTCTAGACGCTTTAGTTATTGCCGGATTGAGTTCCGCTGTTGGTGATGACTACTTCTTTGTCTGATCCACCAAACTGCACACCCAGCAACTGAGTGTCGTCGCCCGAACCTTCTGAGCGCACACGGAAGTCGCCCGCCTTCTTATCGCGCTGCTCTAACTTCGCCATCGACTGGGCAATCACCTTACCGCTCTTCTGGATTGTAAACTGACCAGTCTCATCGTCGAACTTGACGTCGTAGGTTCCCTTTTTCACGAGTGTATTGTTGACCTTGATGTCACTGGAAAACGTGATCTTGTGCTTGTGTACCTTTGCCAACGCAACAACACTCGACAGCGCGCCGACCACTAGTACCACTGCTAACCGATTCAGAATTGATTTCATTTATCTTTTCTCCTTGCTAGTTCAGCTCACTCTTGGGGCACCATCTGGTGCTTCATAAAGGCGAGCATTGTTCCGATTGTTCAGGTGGTTCCCCGAATCATTGCGATCGTATAACCGCTTAGTTAAGTAACTTCTTCCCGCTGGTAAACACCGTGCCCGCGTTCGTTATGACAAGAAATAAAGAAAAAAAACGCAACTACACTTTTCTCGGTTGATCATCCTCTTGTTCGGATAATCTGTCTTGTTCGCGTTCACTCGTACCAGCTTAAAAATCCAAACGCCGCCAGAACTTGCGCAGCGTTGCGAGGTTCTACGTGTTGAGTCAAACAAAGGTTCCACCCGTAGCAGGCTTTGATGACGTGAGATCCATTTCTTTACTCTCCCTATACAATTCTTTACAGTTCCTTACACTCAGGTGATCCTCCTTTTGTTACACTCCGCCCACTCTAGTGAGGTACCGTGGCGCAGTGTAGTTAGAGGTATCCGACAATTACCGACCTCATTTCGCGCGCGGCGTCTTAAAAGAAATTTTATTAACTTCTGAAGGAGAAATCTGAATGAGAAGGATAATCTGCGCTCTCACTCTTACGAGCGCGTTGATGTTGACGCTGGTGGCGCAGGCGGCGGCGCCCAACTTCGCGGGAACCTGGACGCTGGATAAGTCGAAAAGCCAGGGACTATCACAGCGCATGCAAGGTGCTGACAGTGTTCAGTGGGTTATCACGCAAGACGAAAAGCAGATCACCATTGAGTCAAAGGTGACGGGCGGACAATCGGGTGGTGGACAAGGTGCAGCTCCAGCAGCAGCAGCTCCAGCAGGTAGTCCTCCAGCAGGTGCACCTCCAGCAGGCGGCGGCGGTGGTGGTGGTCAAGGCGGTGGCCGCGGCATGGGTATGGGTGGTCCAAGAACCTACAACCTTGACGGCTCCGAAGTGGCAACAGATACCGGTCGTGGAAAGGTTGTTCGGAAGGCCGCATGGTCAGCTGATAAGAACACGCTTGAGCTGAGTTCATCGGCAACTTTTCAAGGACCGAACGGCGAGGTGACGACGACTTCAACCGACAAGCTGACGTTGTCAGCTGACGGCAAGACTTTGACAGTCGTTAGCCATAGCGAATCGCCTCGTGGTCCACAAGACACTACATACGTCTTCAACAAATAACTCTTTGCTTTAACCTTTGCTCCGGAGCGCACGTTTCCTAGCGTGCGCTCCCGATTTTTTATCCTATGGCCCTCGATCAAAACCCCTCACTATCTAGAAGAATTCAGACAAGCATTGTTGATTGCCTCCTTCGGTGATCTGCCGTGGCTAACGTATAGTTAGACCATGATTCACGTCGGTCATGTTCGAGAAATCGTGCGTTATCCCATCAAGTCCATGGCTGGGACAGCGATCGAGTCAACATTTCTTGGGTGGCACGGGCTTGAGGGTGATCGGCGATTTGCTTTCCGGCGTATGGGAGACGACGGCGGCTTCCCCTGGCTTAGCGCAAGCCGCCTGCCTCAGCTACTTCTCTACCAACCCATCGGAATCGACGAGAGTACGGGCCAGCCGCTTCCGACCCACGTGCGTAAACCGGACGGATTAGACGTCGAGCTACGAAGCGCGGAGCTGCGCACTGAGATTGGCGAACGTTTCGGCAGTAGCGTTGAATTGATGAAGCTCAAACATGGGATCTTCGATGAGGCGACGGTCTCAGTGATCAGTCTCGCGACGATTGCGGGCATAGGTCGCGAGGTCGGACTCGATCTTGATCGCCGGCGATTCCGAGCAAACATCGTGCTTGAGACAGAACACTCGGATCCGTTTCTCGAGGATGGTTGGGTTGGCCACGCATTGACGTTTGGTGATAACGACGCGGGGCCGGCCGTGAGCGTCACAATGTGCGATCTGCGCTGTGTAATGATCAATATCGACCCGGAGACGGCTGAACAAGATACGCGAATAATGAAAACGACCGTGCACCTCAACAAAAACAATGCGGGTGTTTATGCGACGGTGCTGCGAACAGGAACGATTCGCGTTGGCGATGGCGTGACCCTTTCATAGCGAGCTTAGTCCAGCCAGTCGCGAGTGACGTCACACCATAATGCCAATCCACGCCATTCGTTGAAACGCGAGTAGTAACGCGCAATACGCTTGTCAGTCGTTTTCCTGCCGTTGTTCCTTACTTGAAAGAACTTTGCTCTGGTCCACGAATCGAGTGCCAAACCGTCGTAGCGGCCGAGCAATTTCAGCAGGTTCTCAGCGGCGTAATTACCCACACCCTTCACGCCTTTGATTTCCTTTACTAACTCGGCCGTGGGTAAATCGCTCTTGAGCCAGGACTCTACGTGCAATTCACCCGAAGCGACGCGCCCGACGAGCTCTTTCAGATATTCAGCCCGATATCCGGCACGAATTTCATTGACGAAGAAGGAGAGTGGCTTTTCGGCCAGCTCCGCGGCCGATGGAAAGCCCTTGCGGCCGTCGGTTGTGGCATTCCCGACTTTTTGAACGAGGCTCGTAACCATTTTTTCGGTCAAAGCCCATGAACAGTTCGTCGTGCATATCATCTTCACAAGGTCTTCAAAAACCGTGGGCGACCGTAGTAAGCGTCCAGCGCCCTGGGCAGCTATCCATCCGAAATCGCTGTCGTTTTTTGTTGAGGAATAAAAGTGTTCAAGGTTCTCGTCCAGCCGCAACATGTGGCGAACGTCAGACAAAACCTTTTCAGAATCCTTTTTGGCGAGGACAGTGTCAGTGGTGACTTTTACTGAGCGCTTTGTGCCCGTTAACGTAACTGTAACGGGCGCCTTAGACCCTCGGTCGAGAACTCGAACAAGCTTCCATTTCTGGCGATCAAATTCGAAGGGAAGCAGCCCGTACCAGCCGTGGCTAATGACGGTGCGCTGGAAGTTGAAAGTAGAAGGAGTTGGTATTGTTAGTTCCATTTGTAGGCGTCAAAAACTGGATACAATTTCTATCAAAAACGTGCTTGTATTGTTCGGCTGCGGTCAAGCTGAAACTTGACACTCAACGGGCGCGAAGCTAGACTGAACGCACTTGAAAACAGTGTGTGGAAGGCTGTGCTCCTTGTTCCCACATACGCGGGACGAGAAGGAGAGAGGAGTCAAACACTCGACTTCCTACAGTAATCCGGTGAACGTACGCACCGCTTCCGAAAACAAGTAAAGCCGGAGCT
>DATJKB010000507.1:0-5629 GCA_035491875.1 Pyrinomonadaceae bacterium
AACGTCAGGCATCGAGATATCTGAAACGATCACCTGCGGACGCCATTCGCCAATCGTTGCGATCGCCTCATTCGCAGATGCTGCGACTTTCACTTCGGCATCGCACATCAGAAGCATTTCTGCGAGTATTTCACGTCCGTCCTCGTGATCGTCCACAACGAGAATCTTCAACCCGCTCAGCACTGCCTTGGGATCGATCTCCGGCACCTTCCCGGTCGGCCTTGCCAAAAGCGCTTCATCGCTCTTAACGATCGCCTGAAGTCGCACGATGAAAGTTGCTCCCTGCCCTACACCATCACTTTCAGCGGTAACGGTTCCGCCGTGCAGTTCTACCAGATTACGAACGATCGCGAGACCCAGACCTAATCCACCGTGCTTTCTCGTAGTGCTGGAATCCTGCTGACGAAAACGATCAAACACGTGCGGTAAGAACTCGGTTGGAATGCCCTGACCACGATCCTGAACCGCAATCTCCACATGCGAATTCGATCCGCGCAACGCTACCGTTACTTCTCCACCCGCGGGGCTGAACTTGACGGCGTTCGACAGCAGATTCCACACGACTTGCTGCAATCTATTCGCATCGACAAGTACTAGCGGTTCAGGTTCGCCGCCGACTACACGCAAGGTCATGTTCTTAGCATCAGCAGCTGGACGGATGGAATCGACTGCCGTAGCAATAACTGCGGAGAGCTGCGTTGGTCGAATGTCGAGCTGCAGCTTACCTGAGACAATGCGTGATACATCGAGCACGCCTTCAATCAACTTGCTTTGCGCGGTTGCATTGCGTTCGACAATTTCCAGCGCCCGTGCGGCATGCTGCTCATCCAGTTTTCCGCCGCGCAACAGGCTGGCCCAACCTAGAATCGCATTTAGTGGAGTTCGGAGTTCGTGTGATAACACCGCGAGAAACTCATCTTTTACGCGGTTCGCTTCCTCTGCTTGCGCGCGTGCTATGTGTTCGCTCTTCAGTAACGCGTCACGCTCAGCCTCTGCTTTTTTCTGATCGGTAATGTCGCGTGCGATCTTAGAAAAGCCGATAACCTCTCCATTCGCATCCTTGATCGGCGAGGTTGTTAACGACACCTCGATCAGACGTCCGTCTTTAGCACGCCGCACCGTTTCATAGTGTTCAAGGCGCTCACCCTGTCTTAGTCGTGCGAGGATCTCCGGTTCTTCACTGGTACGATCTGTCGGAATCAATATCGAGAGTGGTCTTCCGATCATTTCCTCCGCTGTGTATCCAAAGAGCCTTTCAGCAGCAGCATTCCAACTCGTGACCAATCCATCCAGATCGCGACCGACGATTACGTCGTCGGTGTTCTCAACGATCGACGCCAGATGTTGAAGATCTTTCTCGGTACGCCGCTGGACTTCGTGCAGCTCATCTTGAGTTCTGCGTTGAGCTTCCTGCGCGCGCCGATGCTCCGTGAGATCGCTAATCGAGGCTATCCATCCCACAATCGCGCCAGATCGATCTTTGTGCGGACGGTAGACTCCGCGAAGAAAGCGCGCGCCGACGGTTTTGAACTGCACTTCCTGTTCATACTCAGTTGGCTCGCCCGCCAAAACACGATCTATGTGAGGCTGTATGGCTGCCAACCCGTCACTGCCGATTACGTCAACGATGCGCTGCCCGATTATTTCCTTCTGTTCGAGGCCAAGCATCTCTGCGTAAGCACGGTTCACAAAAACGTATCTCAAGTCCTTACTGCAGCGTGTGAGCATTAGGGGAGTCGCTTCAGTAATCAACTGAAGTTCGCTCTCGCGTCCGCGCAACGACTCTTCAGCATGACGGCGCTCGATGAATTGGCCGATTTGATTACCGACACTTTGAAACATCCGCAGTAGCGATTCGTCAGGTTCGCGAATCTCAGCGCTGAAAAACTCGACGACGCCCAGCAACTTATCGCCGGCTAAAATCGGAAACCCGAAGCCGGAATGTAAGCCTTCTCGCGCGGCCAGCGGTGCGCGAGGAGAGTTGTCGTCGGTGACGACGTCTGCTACCCAAACCGGTTTCTTTTGCTGCCAGACACGGCCCGGTAATCCAACGCCTGGAGAAAACACACACTCGCACGATTCAATTTCAAATTGACTCGGCGTGCTTATATCTTTTCTCCAAACCGTGAGGCAGCGCAGAACTTTTTTCTCGCTGTCAGGCATCCACATCGCGCCAATTTGCCAGTTCAAGTAATCACCGATCGATTTGATAATTCGATTAATTGCGACGTCGAGCGGAGGCGACTCAGCGAGGATACGGCTGATCTCGAGATTCGCAGCCAACTGCTGCTGGTCGCGGCGTCTCGATGCTTCTGCGCGGCGACGTTCTTCAAGCACTGAAGCAAGGAACAAGAAGGTTACTGCGTTTGACGAAATAAACAGCTGTAGCACAACGAGTGACTCATTTGCCCAAACTGAAACGAATGGCCCACTGCCACTGACCGTCCCCCACGCAGCAAACATCGTCACCAACAGGATCGCGAGCGTTAAGCCCCGGTATCCCAACCGGAACGACGCCCAGAGAAGTACGGGAATGATCAATCGCGTGAGCGGATAGTAATGAAGTGCGGCGGGCGCGCGCTCGCTATAAGTAACGAAGGCCGCAATGGACACCAAGAGCACGAGCAGAGTCGTCTCAATCAGACGCCAGCCGATCAGAGGAACGCCGAGACGCCTGGTCCACGCGATTAAGAGAGGCGCGACGGTGACCGCACCAGCAACATCGCCAAGCCACCATGTAACCCAAAGTGATCCAAACTGGTTCCACGGTGCAGCAGTACTCACGCACAACGATACGGTGCCGATCGTTGCGCTGATCGTCGTGCAGACGAGGGCGGCGATTACAAATTTCGAAACGTCACGTGCGCGACCGAAGGAAAGATCAAACCTAAGCCTCTTTAGTAACCACCCTGCGGCGATGCCTTCTAACGTGTTGCCGACTGCGATCGCGATTGCTGCCGGAACTGAAACGGCCGCATTCGCGTTAGAGAGAAAGGCTCCGATGAGTATGGCAGGAGCGACGCGGTAGCCGAACAACAAAACCGCGGCGATTGCGATACCCGTCGGCGGCCAGATAGGTGAAACGTGAGTGTGTAGATACGCGAATGTAAAGCCGAACGTTGCGGCAAGATAATAAAGCGCGGCAATGCCAACCAAAAGGACCGCCTTGCGCAGCCACGATCCTGGTTCTAACGCGATATTGCGAGTCTCTTTATGGACCGGGTGGATTGAATGCTGGGTCTGGGGTGTGGCGCTCATACACCTAATCGCAACCAAGGTTGCGTAAATGGCGAAAGCGAAGCCCGGGGGAGGTGCTAAAGCCTGGGGATGTTGATATCCGGGGGGATGGCGAATTCTAACATGACGTTGCGGCGAAGCGAGAATCGCCGGACTGTGTTGGACAGGTCCTTGAGACCACCGACTTCATGTCGGTGGCTGCTTCAACTTCTACCTACGCAGGCGCCTCTGACTCTCCACGCGTTTCGGACGGGCGGAAATAATGTTGATTGATATTTCTCAAGTCGCTTCCGCTCGTCCGAAACGTGCCGGAAAGGGATCTCGTTTTTGTTAGGGCCAAATTAAACAACCACCGACATGAAGTGGGTGGTCTCCAAATGAGAAATGTCCAATCTCAAATGACCAATGATTTCTTTTTCTAAACGTTAGGGTCGGAGATTGATGTTGTAGGTCTTGATCTTGGAGTTGAGGGTGGTGGCGTTCATTCCGAGGAGTCGAGCAGCTCGGGACTGATGGCCACCCGTTTGCTCGAGCGCGCGGCGAATGAGGTCGACTTCAAATCGCCGGACTTCTTCGTAGAAGTTCACGCCGCGGGCGATGTCATGTACTGCTGCGTTGCTGGCGCCGTCATGAGATGCCGTAACAATTGATTGCGGATCGCTAATTTCCGGTCGAAGACATTCTTCGGTGATCTCGTCACCCGGCGCAATCACAACCGCTCGTTCAATCGCATTCTCAAGTTCACGAACGTTGCCGGGCCATGAATATGATTCCAACAGAGCCAACACGTCCGGCGCGATCTGTTCCGCTACGGTCCGGCCATTCTCTTCGTTGTACTTGCGAGTGAAGTGTTGGGCCAGCGGTAAGATATCTTCCCGTCGATCGCGGAGTGGTGGCAATTCAATTGGTACGACTGACAGTCGATAATAAAGATCTTCGCGAAACGATCCCTGGCGCACGGCATCTTTTAGATCGATGTTTGTCGCGGCGATTATCCGCACATCTACTCGACGTGGAGAGGTGTCGCCGAGGGGCGTGAATTCACGCTCCTGAATGACGCGCAACAAGCGAACCTGCGTTTCAGGTGGGATGTCGCCAATCTCGTCTAAAAAGATCGAACCGCCGTCGGCTACTTCGAACAACCCCTTTTTGGCGGCGACGGCACCAGTAAAAGCGCCTCGCGTGTGACCGAACAATTCCGACTCGAGCAACTCCGAGGGAATATTCGAACTGTTCACAGTAACGAATGGTCGCGTCGCGCGCGGACTTGATTCGTGAATCGCCTTCGCAATCAACTCTTTTCCAGTGCCGCTTTCGCCGGTAATCAAAACCGTCGAGCGTGCTGGCGCCACCTGCTCAACCAGACGAAACACTTCCTGCATTACGTCAGAGCGGCCAATGATTTCGCCACGATCCACGGCCTTGCTCATCGCCCGGCGCAACGTGCGTCGCTCTTCTTCTTTGCGGCGGCGACTGATACCGGCGGCGATCCTCGCCGTGATCTGTTCGTTCTGAAACGGCTTACGAATACACCCGAATGCGCCGCGTTCCCACGCTGCGATCGCGGTGTCGAACGTTGCATACGCAGTGATCATGACGATCACTGCTTCGGGATCCATCTTCAAAAACTCCTCAAGTGCTCGCAAGCCACCTATGCCCGGCATCGACACGTCGAGCAAGACAACGTCAAATGCGCGTCGCCCGTAGGCTTCAAGACCTTCTTCGCCAGTCTTCGCGAGATCAACCCGATGGCCCTCGGCGGTGAGCAGAGTCTCGAGCACTTCGCGCATGATCTCTTCATCGTCGACGACGAGGACAGAGCCTTTCTTGGCGTAGCGCCTTTCGGGTTTCATTTTCGTACTAGGCTGCATGGCGGTCTTTGGTGGTCTAGTGTAGCGATTTGGTTGCTCAAAGGAAAACGAGAGACTTCTTATTGCCGATCGGGTGTTCGGTTCGTCAATTGGAAGTCTTCCGTGTTATTCGCTGCGGTTGCTTAACAAGGAGTGGCGCACGAAATCGACGAAATCGGAAATCGGCAATCGGCAATCGGCTATGGTTTTCAGTCGCCGACGGCCTGAAGACGAGCGCGGTTCAGGGCGGTGGGAAGCGTGATTCGAAAAGTGGTGCCCTGACCCGGCGTGCTGTCAACATTGATGTGTCCGGCATGCTCCTGAACGATTCCGTACGAAACTGCCAGCCCAAGACCGGTGCCACGCCCCACACCCTTCGTGGTGTAAAACGGATCGTAGATCTTTGCGACGTTCTCAGCCGCGATACCAATCCCAGTATCAGCCACCTCAACCATCAAGGAACCGTCGTCGAGAGTCTGCGTTGAAAGTGTTATGCGGCCACCATCAGGAATCGCATCGCGAGCATTGAGAATCAGGTTGGT
>DATJKB010000508.1:0-5997 GCA_035491875.1 Pyrinomonadaceae bacterium
TTGAAGTCTGGTTACAACTGGTCGCCTGATTCAAAAGACATCGTATTCACAGCATCCGACGACAAACTGCGCAAACTCACGGTCGCTACAAAACAAATTGCGATTCTTGATACTTCGCGTTACGGCGGATTTGGGACCCCGGTGTGGTCGCCTGACAGCAAGTGGATCGCTTACTCGAAACCCGATATCTCGCGCACCTCAGACATTTACTTGATCGCTGCCTCCGGGGAAGACAAAGAGCCACACAAAGTCTCCTTCGACTCCAACAACGAAGCGAATCCGCAATTCGGTCCAGACGGTCGCAAGTTGTTCTTTCAGCGCATTGAGGCGACGTCCGGGGGACCCGCGCCAAATTCAGTGCAAATCTATTCCGTTTGGCTCGAGAAACTCGATCGGGATCCAGATGACGCTGAAGAGCGCGAAGCCGAACCACCAGCCGCCGGTGGCGGCGAGGTCGGGGAAGGTGCGACTCCACCCGCTCGTAGACCCCAAGCTAATCGACCACCGCGCGAAATCAAAGTCGATTGGGCTGGCATGAAGCACCGCACGCGGCAAGTCACACGCATGCCGTTTCCTATTGCGAATTACGCCATCGCTCCTGACAGTCGCACGATTGTTTTCGTCACGAGTGAACCTGCAGGACAGGCGAACCTGGCAGTTATCTACACAGTTCAGGAGGACGGCCGACGCTTAACCCGGCTGACATCCGGATTGCCGCCCAGCGAAGATGGCGACGGACCAGGCGGAGGTGGCGGTTTCGGTGGTGGCATCTCCGGACTCAATATCTCTCGCGACGGTCGCACGCTTTTCTTCCGCGAACGCGACGCCATTTATTCCATCGGGCTTGGTGGTGGTGGCGCTGGCGCAGCGGGTGCGGCAGGTGCAGCAGGCGGCGCCAGACCGGAGGGCGCAGCAGGCGGAGGCGGTCGTCGAAGGATCAACTTTAATGTTCGTGTCCGCGTTGATCGTCCAGCCGAATGGGCTGAGATGTTTGATGATGGTTGGCGAACGATGAAATATCGCTTCTACGATCCGCAGATGCACGGCATGAATTGGGATGCGATGCGTGCGAAATATCGTCCTCTCGTTGAGTACGTCGGTGATCGACAGGAACTGCTGAATATCATCAACGAGATGATCGGCGAGCTAAACGCTTCACACACCGGCGCGGCGCCGCCACCAAGAGGATTCGGCGGTGGTGGTGTTTCAACCGGTCACCTCGGTGTCGAGTTAGAGCCTGATAGCGCCGCCGGTCGTTATCGTGTGACGCACGTTTACGAAGACGGTCCTGCCGACAAAGACTGGGTGAAAGTAAAAGTCGGCGACTACCTGCTTGCTATCAACGGTAAGCCGGTCAAGGCAGGGGACGATTACTGGGACCTTCTTAACAACCGTTTGAACCGTAAGGTGACGGTGACATTCAACAGCACGCCAACTGAACAAGGCGCATGGACCACTCGCATCGAAGCGATTTCGGGCGGCGCCTACAGTCAGCTTCGTTACGATCGTTGGGTGAAGGAACGTCGCAAGAAAGTTGATGAACTTTCAGGCGGACGCATTGGTTACCTGCATATCCAGGCGATGAACCCACCGTCACTGCGCAAGTTTGAAAAAGAGATTCGCGAGTTTCGCAATAAGGAAGCTCTCGTGATCGATCAGCGCTGGAATGGTGGGGGAAATATCGAGCAAGAGTTGCTCGCGATTCTTGTGCAACGCCAGTATCAAATCTGGCAGCCGCGCGGCACTGAAGCGACCGGCAGACCATTCGCCGGATTCTTTGGACCGAAGGTCGTGTTGCAAAACTGGCGCTCGGCTTCCAACGCGGAGATGTTCCCGGCTGGATTCCGCGCGTTGGGCTTGGGCAAAGTGATCGGCACACCAACGATGGGCGCCGTCATCGGCACAGGCAGTTATAGCCTGATTGATGGCTCAACTGTTCGAACGCCGGGCGTCGGGGTCTTCCTCGCCGATCCAAAGCGGACGAACATGGAGAACTATGGTGTGCAGCCTGACATGTTGATTGAGAACAAACCGGAAGACACTTTGGCCGGTCGTGATCGTCAACTCGAAGCAGCTGTGGAGGAATTAATGAAGCAGCTGAATGGCAAACGCACGAATGCCACGGAGGGCCAGGCACAGAAGTAAAGACTCTATTAAATCAGAATACAAAAAGCGGGGCTTCGGCCCCGCTTTTTGTTGGATGCTGAGGAGAAATGATTCAAGCAAATACTGGGAGCGCGGACGTCCCC
This sequence comes from Pyrinomonadaceae bacterium, assembly GCA_035491875.1. Lineage (GTDB taxonomy): Bacteria > Acidobacteriota > Blastocatellia > Pyrinomonadales > Pyrinomonadaceae > PSRF01. The sequence goes on from DATJKB010000508.1 coordinate 2,250, forward strand.
GTCCGCGATGAGCGAAGCGAACAGTCTGCGCGACTGCGTCGCGTTTGCGGACGGGGACGTCCGCGCTCCCAGTGTTTGCTTGAATTATTCCTAAGCAGAAACCGCTGGCAAAGGCTCTTCCGTAGGACTACTGGTCAATTCTGGTCGGCGACGAGTACCAAGCCATCTGCGAATCGAATCGATCATGATCACAATCGCTGCGACCATGATGATCGCAGTCAGGCTGGTGTTTACATAACCCTGCACGGATGTCTCAGCCTTCTGCGACAGCGGCCAAAAGATGTCGGTTATCGACTTCCAACCCGCAACAAGAGTTGTGCTACCAACAAACGTAAGCGGCAAAAGTGTCACCCACGCATAACGTGCTTTGCCCGAATTAATGATGATCGTAGTGGCCACACACAGCGCCACCGCCGCCAACAATTGATTGGCGATACCAAACATAGGCCAGATCGTTGAGATCGACCCCGACCAGATAAATGCAGCCCACGCTGACACGACTAATAAAGAAGTAACGATTGAACCCGGCACCCAATTCGGCTCCTCCAGTTTTCGATAGAACCTGCCACCAAACTCTCCGACAAGAAAACGTGCCACACGTGTGCCGGTGTCGATCGTGGTCAGAATGAACAACGCTTCAAACATGATCGCGAAGTGATACCAGTACTTCATCAAGCCACTCAGCCCGGGGATGCCCGCAAAAATTTTTGCAATGCCGAGCGCCAACGTCACCGCGCCACCAGTCCGACCGCGCAAGTTTTTCTCCCCAGATTCTTGCTCAAGCCGATCGATCTCTTGTGGCTGCAAGTTGAAATCGTCGCTGCTGTGCGTAGCGACCATCTGACTGTATGCGGCCTTTTGCGCATCAGTTCGTTGCGCGGTGTTGATGACAAAATAATCGCCGGGGAAAAGCGACGTCGCCGCAATCAGTGCGACAATCCCGACGATTCCTTCCATCAACATGCTGCCGTAACCAATCATGCGCGTGTCGGTTTCTTTCGCGATCATCTTGGGCGTTGTGCCGGAGGAGATCAGCGCATGGAAACCTGAAATCGCGCCGCACGCGATCGTAATGAAGACAAACGGATACAGCTTGCCGGGTATTACTGGTCCACCACCGGCAGTGAATGGCGTGAAAGCCGGCATGTTCAGATGCGGCGCGACAACGATGACGCCAATTATCAGAAAAGCGATGGTGCCGATTTTGAGATACGACGAAAGATAGTCGCGCGGACAAAGCAGCATCCATACAGGCAGGACGGAAGCGATAAAACCATATCCGGCCATCACAATGATTAGCGTGTTGCGTGACAGCGTGAAAGCTGGACCGAGTGACGATTCTGCTATGCGACCACCAAGCCAAACCGCAAACAACAATCCCACAATGCCGATGATGCTCGCCTCCGCTATCTTTCCTTTGCGGAAACGATACATGTAAAGACCCATGAAGAGCGCGAGCGGAATAGTGAAGCCGACAGTAAACGTTCCCCATGGCGACTCAGCGAGCGCATTCACCACCACCAGACCCAAACCGGCAAGCGCGATTACAACGATGAAGAGAATCGCCACGCCAGCGACAAAACCAGAAAGCGGGCTAATTTCCGTCCGCGCCATCTCTGCCAATGATTTTCCTTTGCGACGAACACTGCCGGCGAGAATTATGAAGTCGTGAACCGCACCCCCGATACACACGCCGATCACCAACCACAACAATCCCGGCAGGAAACCAAACTGCGCCGCCAGCACTGGGCCAATCAGTGGTCCCGCACCGGAGATGGCAGCAAAGTGATGCCCGAACAACACCCACTTGTTAGTTGGGTAGTAGTTGTGTCCGTCGTACATCGTTTGCGAAGGCACGGGACGTGAGTCGTCAAGCGCAAGAACTTTGGCAGCGATAAACGCGGAGTAATAACGATAAGAGATGGCGATCACGCAAAGCGAGCCGATGATGATTGGAAGGGCACTCATTTACTTCAATTTTTCTCTCGGCCGGCGCCGACAATAAAGGCGACTACGCCGAGTATAAGACCCACGGCAATGCTCCCGAGCGCAATAACAGTCCTGGCATTACCGCTTTGAAACTGATCAGACAACTCGCTCATGCTCGCCTTATGCGGTACCGCGAGAATACCTATAGCCAGCAAGAGCGCGCCAAGGCCAGCAAGCATCAACCACCCGGGAGTTGTGCGGGCTCGATCGACTTTTCTTCCCAACTCGCTCTTAGCGTAGCCATATGAAAGATAGACCGCCAAACCGATTAATAGCCATGCGACAAACCTCCACCATGACGTTGGTGGTAAGTAATAGATTAGGAAGAGGCAAGAAATCGCGCCAGCGAATGGCAGCGGCCAGGCCCCGAAAGGCACTTTAAACGGGCGAGCCCTTGTTGGTTCTTTGTAGCGGAGAATAATTATTCCAATACACACAAGAACAAAAGCGAAGAGAGTTCCGATGTTGGTGAGATCCACCATCTCGTCGATGCTCATGACCGCCGAAAAACCGCCGACGATGACGCCAGTCAGAATCGTCGTAACGTGAGGCGTCTTGAATTTCGGGTGAACTTTCGCGAACACAGGCGGCAACAAACCGTCGCGCGCCATTGAAAAGAAGATTCGCGGTTGACCAAGCTGAAACACAAGTAGTACGGCGGTGTGTGCAACCACTGAGCCGAAGGCGACGATTCCGGTGGCCCAATTTGCGTTAGGAGCTACGTGTTCAAGCGCCATCGTTAGCGGCTCAGCCTGCTCGGTCGAAAGCCGTCGAACTAAATCAGGATAAGGAATCAGCCCGGTGAATACTGCCGCTACTACTACGTAGAAGATCGTGCAGATTATGAGTGAGGCGATGATCCCAATAGGCAGATCTCGAGCTGGATTCTTTGTTTCCTCTGCGACTGTCGATACCGCGTCGAAACCGATATAGGCAAAAAAGACGACCGCCGCGCCTGCAAGCGTTCCTCCCCAACCGGTCGGTTGAAATGGATGCCAGTTCTTCGTCATCTCCGCAGGTGAAACGAAGTAGAGCGCAACCACAATAAAGAAAAGCAACACCATGATCTTAATAACCACCATCACAGCGTTGAATTGTGCCGACTCCTTGATGCCCCACACCAAAACGATGGTGATCAATGCGACGATGCCAAAGGCAAGGAGATTAAAGACTATCGGCACTCCGAGAATGTGCGGAGCACTCTCGATTAAGCCCGGGATCTTTCGCGCCGTGCGGAAGTCCGTCGCGAGCCACGCTGGAATGTCAATACCTATACTCTCTAGAAGTGATCGAAAGTAGTTGGCCCAGCTAATAGCAACGGCAACATTTCCGATCGCGTATTCGAGAATCAAATCCCAACCGATGATCCAGGCGACCAATTCACCGAGCGTTGCGTAAGAGTATGTGTAGGCCGAACCGGAGATTGGCACCATTGCCGCCATCTCGGCATAACACAGCGCGGTGAACGCACAGACAATCGCTGTTATGCAAAACGAGAGCATCAACGAAGGTCCGGCACCAGGACGTGAGGCATCTCCCGCCGCCGCGGTGCCTACTGTTGCAAAAATGCCGGCGCCAATAATCCCGCCAATGCCCAACAGCGTAACGTTGAGTGCACCGAGCGTTCGTTTCAAAGAGTGTGTCTGGTCGCCTAACGCAGCCAGGATGTCGTCGAGGTTCTTTGTACGAAAGATTCCGCGAAGCAAGATGTTGCCTCCCGATGTGGATTTAGATAACTCTTACTTGCTGTTGCCCTTTG
>DATJKB010000509.1:0-3997 GCA_035491875.1 Pyrinomonadaceae bacterium
GCAGCTTGTGCTATCAATTCACCTCGTAGATTCGCGCCACGAACCCACAAAACAGGATTTGCAGCTTCACGAGTGGCTTAAACAAAGCGGTAAGCCACATTTAGTAGTAGCCACAAAATCCGATAAGCTGTCGAACAACGAATTGCGGAAAAGCCTGGAGCACATCACACGCGTGCTCGAAGACGATCAGGTCGTGGCTTATTCAGCGAAAACAGGACGGGGTCGTGACGAAGTGTGGCGTGCAATAAATAGCGCAATTGCGTGACACTCAGGCGGATTTCCAGGTTTGCATTTCGTGGATTAGCTAGTATCCTTAACGGAAATCCGGAACAACTCAAAAGCCCCCTTTATCAATTTGATTTTTTGGGCCACGTCCGCTAGATGAGTGGCATCCTAACGATGCAGAATTTTGAATCCGCGTAAAGTTGAGATGGCCTTGCTAGAACCTGTGGAGGAGAATTTTTTTGCCTCGCGAATGAGTGGTAACATCTCGCGCTCCACGCACATCGCTCCACCGCACAATCATTCACTTCTGATAGTCCAGTTACACTTGAGAGCCCGTTAACAAGCAACAAAGGTCGCGCCCCGATTCGCGGCTGAAATCTAAGAGAACACGATCATGTCACAACGAACACGTTCACGCGCATCAAGCGCGAACTCAGACGCCAACGGAGAAGACGGCGGTACTGTAGCCACTGCTGAAGCTCCCGAACGCGAACGCGAAGGCCGGGATGGAAGAGAGAGGAACGAAGGCTTCCATAACTTGGCTGACCTGAAGGAGATGTCGATCTCCAAGCTGACGCAAATCGCCAAGAGCATGGATGTTCCTGGAGCTACCGGCATGCGTAAACAGGAGCTCATCTTCAAAGTGCTGGCCGCACAAACCGAAAAGAGCGGCCTCATCTTTTCCGAGGGCGTTCTGGAAACACTCCCCGATGGCTTTGGCTTCTTGCGCGCGCCTGAGTACAACTATCTTCCCGGGCCCGACGACATCTACGTCTCGCCTTCACAGATTCGCAAGTTTGACCTGCGCACTGGCGACACGGTAAGCGGCCAGATCCGTCCTCCCAAAGAAGGTGAGCGTTATTTCGCGCTGATCAAAGTTGAAGCGATCAACTTTGAGTCGCCTGATCAAGCCCGCGAGAAAGTTTTCTTCGACAATCTCACGCCGCTTTATCCGGAAGAGCAGTTGAGAATGGAGGCGACGACCGAGAACCTCTCGGCGCGCGTTATTGATCTGGTAACTCCATTAGGCAAGGGTCAGCGCGGACTCATTGTCGCGCCGCCACGAACCGGCAAGACGATGCTGCTCCAAACCATTGCGAATTCTGTTACGCAGAATCATCCGGAAGTAACACTGATCGTTCTATTAATCGATGAACGACCGGAAGAAGTTACCGATATGCAACGGTCGGTAAACGGCGAGGTTATTTCGTCAACGTTTGACGAGCCACCGACACGTCACGTGCAAGTAGCCGACATGGTGATTGAGAAGGCAAAGCGTCTCGTTGAACATAAACGCGACGTAGTTATCCTTCTCGACTCGATCACTCGTCTCGCGCGCGCACACAACGCAGTTGTTCCTCCGAGCGGCAAGATCCTCTCCGGCGGTATCGACTCGAACGCATTGCAACGCCCGAAGCGATTCTTCGGTGCGGCGAGAAATATCGAAGAAGGTGGCTCGCTGACAATTATCGCCACGGCGCTGATCGACACTGGTTCGCGCATGGACGACGTGATCTTCGAAGAGTTCAAAGGGACCGGCAACTCCGAAATCCATCTCGATAGGCGTCTGAGTGACAAGAGATTGTTCCCCGCAATCGACTTGCAGCGTTCGGGAACACGTAAAGAAGAGTTGCTGATTAGCAAGGAAGACTTGAATCGTATCTGGGTCATGCGACGCGTGTTGAATCCGCTGTCGCCAGTTGAGCAAATGGAAGTTGTGCTCGAGCGCCTGGAGAAGACAAAGTCCAATGCTGAGTTCCTGGCATCAATGCAAAGTTAATTCGCCGGGAATAACGACGTAGTTTAGTTGAGAACAATGAAGGCGAAGGATATCGTTATCCCTTCGCCTTTATTTGTGTTGGCAGGTTGGTTACCTCTCGCGCAACCTCCGCGGTTACTGGGAGCGCGGACGTCTCGTCCGCAAATGCGCCGTCAGGCGCAAATGTTCGCGCTTCGCGCTCATGTGCGGACGAGACGTCCACGCTCCCAGTAAAATGCAAAGGTTAAGCAAAGAACAGCTTAATTCCGAAAGTCGAAACTCCATTTTTGCGAATCGCTTTACTCACATCCGAAGCCTTTCCGTTTGCCAAAACCGGCGGACTGGCGGATGTGTCGGGCGCACTGCCGAAGGCCCTAAGGGGACATGACGTTGATGCGCGCCTAATTCTCCCACTCTATGATCAGATTGATCGGAAGCTGGTAAATGGCGAGGCAATTGAAGACATTCGCGTTGAATGGCGCGGCCAGATCAGATTAACACGGGCGTGGCAAAGCGATGCGGCAGGCGCGCCGGGCTACCTGATTGAAGCTCCGGAATTCTTCGCCCGAGATGGCATCTACGGTCACAACGACGATCACATCCGCTTCGCTTTCTTTTCACGCGCGGCGCTGGCACTCCTGAAACGTCTCGATTGGCAGCCGGATATTGTTCACGGTAACGACTGGCCTTGCGGTTTTGCCATCATGGAGTTGCGTGCACGCAAGCGTTACGAAGAGTTTTTTCGAAACAGCAAGAGCGTTTTCTCGCTGCACAATGTGGGTTATCAGGGACTGTTTGAGTCCGGCGATCTCTGGTGGCTTGGCTTTGGAGATCCACCTGATGGCGACGACTTCATGTTAGATCGCACCGCATCGGCTCTGAAGGCGGGCATTATTGCAGCCGATTGGCTGTCGACCGTGAGTCCAACATACGCGAGAGAGATCCAGGCACCGAGACAAGGTCACGGTCTCGATTGGCTCCTGCGAGCACGATCGTCAAGGCTTGTCGGAATTACAAACGGAGTCGATTACGACGTGTGGAATCCAGAGACTGATCCACACATCGCAGCAAATTATTCGAGCGAGAATCTTTCCGGCAAACGAGAGTGTAAGATCGATCTGTTGCGCCGATTTGATCTGCCACAGGAACCGGAGCGTCCAATACTGGCAATCATCTCCAGGCTCGTTACTCAAAAGGGTTATGACCTGATCACGCAGTTGGCTGATGCGATCCTGCAAACCGGATCGTTTTTTATTGCACTCGGCGCAGGCGCGCGTGAATACGAAGACTTCTTACAACGATGGCACGACCGGGCACCGAAACAAGTTGGGATCTACAAAGGTTATGCGGGCGAACCGTTGGCCCACCAGATCGAAGCCGGTGCCGATATATTTCTGATGCCCTCGCGTTATGAGCCGTGCGGTTTGAATCAAATGTATAGCATGCGTTACGGAACTATTCCGGTGGTGCGGGCGACCGGTGGTTTGCAAGACACGGTGCAGGAATATAATCCGAACGACGGCAGCGGCACGGGTTTCAAGTTTGAACCGTACGAAGCTGGGGCCTTCCTTGAAAAAATCCGACGCGCCCTTTACTTTTACCGCCGGCCCGAAGCCTGGAAGAAGATTCAGTTGAATGGGATGACGGTCGATAATTCCTGGACAGCGGCGGCAGGGAAATATATCGAGTTGTATCAGCGCATGTTGGCGTCGTAAATCAACTCAGTGGCAAACAGTCAGTACCGAAACGCGGTAGCGTCGGGTCGTTGTAATCGGAGTCGCCGCTATCGTAATGAGACCCGACGCTACCGCGTTTCGGTACTGACTTGTTTGCCACTGAGTGGAGAAAAGTAAAAGATCGGTTTCCGAAATCATGTCAAAAGTCATCGCAGTTATAGGCGCCCAGTGGGGCGATGAAGGCAAAGGCAAGATCGTCGATCTGCTCGCCGAGAAATTTGAGATCGTTGTTCGCTATCAGGGCGGCCACAATGCCGGACACTCGGTTCAGGTTGGC
>DATJKB010000510.1:0-12209 GCA_035491875.1 Pyrinomonadaceae bacterium
GGAAAAGCAGGAAATACCTATCAACAGCAGTGCGAAGCGTTTCATAGTTTGATTCATAACTTCCTCCAAAGGAATCCTACTTAATGGAATATCATAACGAGTCCATGCCCCCGCGGATGAGGCCATGTTGGGATCCCGCGATGCCAGCGCCGACGCGGTGTTGCAACAATGGCGCTGACACACGGGTTGCTGAATACGTTTGGATTTGTGGCTTGGAGTCTGCTCGCTTGTAGTCTCGCTCCGAAAAGCGCTGCGACGTGAGCGATTCGATCCGTTTTTGCGCCGCGGTCACCTGGTGCGCGATTCGTTTCCGCTCATCTTGCAGTGATGTCAGAAGCTCCGAGAGTGAGATCACGGCTCGAGAACGAATCGGATCGGCGTCAGCATTGCTCCGCAGATCGAAGACCGTCGAAAACGTTACGTTTTGTATTGCGAGCCACTTGTTGATCTCAGCGGCATCGAGTGGCGCGGCGATGACGAGCGACGACCCATTTCCCTGCCATCCAGCATCCGCCATTCTGAACTGCTCGAGCTGCATGTGCCGATGCTTGTCTTGCAGATCGCTCACGTGATGCAAGTTGCGATAGAACACGCGGACGTCCGTCAACCACGGCAGAATCTCACGCGCCAGACTTCCGGCACCCAGGACCGCGACACTCGAACGTCCCTTCAAGTATCTTCGGATCAAGCTTCCATAAGTCTGGCTTCCGAGACCCTGCAAGTGGTGATGCCGTACGAGACGTGCATCAACGAGCAGATCTGTAGTTAGCGTGCGAAGGAAGCGGCCCCATACTGTGTTTGGAAACTGAGCCGAAAATCGAAACTTGCGAAACTGACCCATCACTGCGTTCTCTCCCAAGAGCGGAGAGTGCAAACCGCAGATCACCTCCAAGAGAAACTGATAGGCGTCGCGCCCGCAATAGGTTTCGAAATCCAGCTGTGCCGGCAACAGTGTCAGCTCGGCTCGATGGAGGAAAGCAATGCGGCGCAGGCAGGTTTGCCACTGCAAATTAGTGAATGCTGTTGGCACCTCAGGGCCGTCAGCACGAAGATTAACGACGACAAGATCATCAATCATGACTAGTTAACGCGGAAAATGTGGCGCAATAGGTCACAAATTCTCTCGCCTCATCCAAAATGATTTTGACGCCCGTTTCGTTTGACCCCCCGTTCTTGAACTGCAAAAACCGAGCGGAGACATCTTGCCAATCGCCCTTTGTCTGTTCCGACAAAACAAACAGATTCTCGAACTCCCAGAGCACTTCATCCGAAGTGAAAGGATCTACTAACCGCGCATAGAGTGGTACACGCGCCGCAGCAGCTGCGGCTTCGTAAGCCGCTCGCATCGCGTGCTCGTATTCCTTGTGATAAAGAAACGCTTCGGCCTGCGCGATCAACTCACGCGCGGCATCGATCTGCGGCACAGTCTCCGGGACAATCTTGTCCGCACATTCGCCTTTAACTCCCGGTCGAATTGCGAAGCGTTCATTGTCGTGGCCATAGTCTTGATAGAACCTCGGATCTGCTTCAAATGAAGGTGCAGCTTGCCATGGCTCCAGTGCTGCCCTCAACCTCGACTCTCCGACACGATTCACAAACGCACTGAATTCTTCCGTATCCACTCGCTCCTCTTTGTATAGTTGCAGCAGCGTTGCGATCACGTTCATGGAGTGCTTCGCTGGAAACTTTCCGACCAGACGAGCGAAGTGCGGTGCCTCAGGATTGGTGCGCCCGCCAAGAAACAGTTGATGAGCCGGCACTGTTTTCCCCTCCCTCGTGAGCGCGGCTGCGTGAAAGCCGATGTCTGCAATGCCGTGCTGGGCGCAGCCATTCGGACAACCTGATATCTTGATCTTCAAGGTACGCGCCAGCTCACGATACTGGGCCAATGGACCATTAAAGCCCTCTGAAATAGCGCTTCCCAGTCCCTTCGCCGAAGCAATTCCCAGCCGGCACGTGTCCGCGCCCGGGCACGTGGTCACGTCCGTGACCGTCCCAACGCCCGACTCCCCTAATTCGATCCCCTTCAATGCCGCGTGAAGATCGGCGAGCGTCTCTTCGCGTACCCATGGAAGGTATAGATTCTGACCAATTGAGATTCGTAGCTGACCTGCGGAAAACTGTCGCGCAACTTCCGCCATTTGGCGCGCCTTCTCCGAGGTGATATCACCCAACTTCAAACGCACGTGCACGCCGCGAAACCCAGGCTGCTTGTGTTCAATGACAGAGTCACGCGCCCACGAACTAAAGTCGGGGTCGTTCGTTCTCGGATCAAGCAACCTCAATCCGTTTCGTGGCGGCGAGATCTTTGGTTCGAACGTGCAGTGAAAATAATCTGCCAGTGGCACCCGACCCACACGTTCGCGTTCTTCTTCCAACTTGGCAACGAACGCGTCCCACCCCATGGATTGAATTAAAAACTTCAGCCGCGCTTTCATGCGCGCCTTGCGTTCGCCATAACGGTCGAAGAGGCGCACGATAGCTGCCGCGAGATTCAGAATCTCTTCTGCAGGTAAGAACTCTTTATAGAGTTGGGCCATCTGCGGTGTCGTACCAAGTCCACCTCCCAGGAAGACGCGGAAACCACGGCGGCCTGCATTTTGTATGGCCCAGAAGCCGATGTCGTGGATTCGCAAAGCGGAATGATCTTCAGCACAACCTTCGAATGTGATCTTGATCTTTCGTCCCATATTCTGGTTGTACTTATTGCGCACCAGATAACGAAATAAAGCATCGGCATACGGTGAAACATCGAAAGCTTCCGTCGGAGACGTGCCGGCCCGATAGCAGGCCGTGATATTGCGCACTGTATTGCCACAAGCTTCTCTCGTCGTCATGCCCCCCGCAGCGAGCAAGCGCAGCAGAGCGGGCGACTCTTCCAGCTTGACGTAATAGATTTGCGCGTCTTCGCGCGTCGTGAAGTGTAGAAAGCCACTGCCAAAACGATCTGCGGCATCGCCTAGCAACGCGAGTTGATCAGCCGTCATGTATCCGCCGGGGATTTTGATCCGCTGCATCTGCACGCCTTCCTGGCGTTGCGCATAGGTGCCGAAAGTCAGACGCAGCTTCTGCATCTTTGTTTCATTCACTTCACCGGCGCGGTACTTGTGAATCTGTTCCTCGTAATAGTCGAGTTCATCGCGAACGTCGGCTTGTAGATAATTTGAAGTCACAACGAATCACTTCCTTCCTGTTCCAGGACGGTAAACGAAGTCAACCCGACGCTCACTGGATCTCCAACCTCAAGCTCCGCTGCACCAGCTTCCGATTTCAGGCGGGTGACGAGAATCTCAGCTGCTTCCAAATCCAGTTGGACCGACACGCGTTCATACGCGCCGGCAAAAACCATCTCTCTAACAATGCCGCCGGCAAAAGACTCCGAAACCGGCCGGCCGTACTTCGCAAGACGCATATCTTCAGGACGAGCAACCAAACTAACTAGTTGGCCGTGCTTAAAATTCTTCGATCCGTTTTGCAGTGGCAACAGCGTGCAACCAACTCTCACGCGCCCATGTTCGATCACGCCCTTTAGCAGATTGGCGCGCCCGAGAAATGTCGCTACGTATTCAGTAGCAGAGTGATCGTAGATCTCGCGCGGTGCCCCAATTTGCTCAATATAACCACCGTTGATTACGGCAATGCGATCTCCAAGTTCCAGTGCTTCTTCCTGATCGTGGGTGATGAATATCGCCGGCACGTTTACCTTCTTTAGTAAGGTTCGAATTTCACGTCGCAAGTGCGTGCGCGTTTGCGCGTCGAGTGCACCGAAGGGCTCGTCAAACAATAAGACTTCAGGTTGATAAGCCAATGTCCGCGCAATCGCTACTCTTTGTTGCTGGCCTCCCGAAAGTTGAGCTGGATATTTTTTGCGATGGTCTTTCAGCCGGACCAACTCGACCAGTCGATCGACAGCAGCCCTGATCTCTGTAGGCTTGCGTCGTCTAATCTTCAGCCCATAGCCGATGTTTTGCTCGACGGTCATCTTTGGAAACAGCGCATACGATTGGAAGATGACACCTACGCCGCGCTCGCGTGCGGGCAGATCTGTCACGTCCCTGCCGTGCAATATCACTCGACCGCTATCAGGTTGTTCGAGCCCCGCAATGGTGCGCAATATGGTCGTCTTGCCACTTCCCGATGAACCGAGTAGGACCAACGTTTCACCTTCAGCGATGTCAAAGCTGATGTTCTTCAGTACTGACGTCTGGCCGAACTGTTTGCTCAGACCAATCACACTGGCGGCGATGCGTCGCGATTTTGGCGCATCTTGAGGCGCTAGAACTTCGGGAGCCAATGTGATGTGTGCGCCAAACATGTTAGTTTGCATCCATCCGATCTCGCACGAAGAAGAGCACGCTAAAAATCAGAAACGACAGCAGCGCCAACACGATCGCGATCGCGTTAGCGGCTTCAATCTGGCCCTCGTTGAATTTAGCGAAGATGTATAACGGCGCAGTCTGCGTGCGTCCGGCAAGATTTCCCGAAACCAGGATCGTCGATCCGAATTCGCCCACCGCACGTGCAAAAGTCAGCAATGCGCCTGAGACCATGGCGCCACGCAAAGAGGGAAGCGTGACATGCCAGAACGTTTGCCAGCGTGATGCGCCAATCGTTGCTGACGCTTCTTCCAGCGAATGGTCCATCGTGTCGAACACTGCTTTCATCACGCCAAACGCCAGTGGAAAGGTGACGAAGATATTCGCCAGGATGATCGCGCCGGCGGTGAACATGATCTGGATTCCGTGCGGCGCTAGCAGGCGACCGAGCGTGCCATAAGGGCCCCACAGGAGCAGGAGTGCAAAGCCTGCGACGGCGGTCGGAATCGCCGTTGGCAATGAGATCGTGACAATCAGTGCATTACGGCCCCAGAAGACAAAGCGAGAGAGCACGTACGCAGCAAACAATCCGAAGAGAACGTTGAAGACCGTGGCCCAGAAGCTGGTCGCCAACGACAATTTTAGTGCGAAGATGGCTTCCGGTGTCGTCAGCGCGGCCCAAAAACGTGGCAACCCTTTGCTCGTTCCAAAAATAAAGATGGAAGCTAATGGCAGGAACACCAATGGCAGCATCAGGAACACAAGTGTCGCAATGCTCAATGGCCTCGCCACATCGAAACCCTCCACATGCCGTATTGTCGAAACTGCCGCGCTCATTGGTAGTCACTTTCTCCGGCGAAGTGTCGTTACTTCAGAATCGATTCTCACCGGCACTGCGGCGAAGCCGCGCCGTTCCGACTCCACGGTATTCAAATTGGGTCTTTCAAGGCAGTCCGCAATGCATCCCGGCCTCCAGGCCGAGCGTTCTGATCTCGTGAATAGAAATCTTTTCACTCTGAAGACGAAGGCGCCGTGGATCCGTTCCTGCACTGAGCGGCTCACGCCCCGACTGAATCGCAGCGCACTGAACAATTGGTGATCAAACGATTCATCGATCTGGATTGGCGCCTGAGTACTGTTCGATTCCTGCGTAGCCGTTGTCTCAATCGGAACATGCTGTGAATACTGCGCCATGCACACTTCGCGCATTCCGATGATGAGCAAAGCTGTTACAAGGATCAGGATGCTGCATTTTCTGTGTTTCATCGAATCACCCACTCCGCTGTCGGTGATTCCAATTCAACGACTCGCTGATAAGGCATCGAAGCTTGACCTGTGTTTTTAGCTCCTCGGAGAAGGCCCCGCCTTGCTAACGCCCTAAAAATCTTGTGAGCACTCTGTTCAACCGTTTCCTGATCAGTCGAAACAACTACCTCAGGCGCAAGCGGTTCTTCGTAAGGATCTGAAACACCAGTGAACTCCTTGATCTCGCCGGCCAGCGCCTTCTTGTACAATCCCTTCACATCGCGTTCAGCGAGGACCTGAATCGGACACTTCACATACACTTCAATAAACACTGCACCATCGGCTTCGATCGAACGTCTGACTTCATCTCGAATCGCGCGGTACGGCGAGATAGCAGCAGTGATCACGCCGACTCCATTACGCGACAGCAGCCGGCTGACATAGCCAATGCGGCGAATGTTTGTGTCGCGGTCCTCTTTGGAAAAGCCCAGGCCTTTGGAAAGATTTGTGCGGACTTCGTCGCCATCCAACACTTCTATAGCGAGCCCCTGATCGCGTAGTTCGCTTACGAGCCGGGTTGTCAGCGTTGTCTTTCCAGCCCCTGACAAACCAGTCATCCATAAAGTGAATCCTTTTTTCTTTGACATGACGTACCTCAATAACGATTTATGTAATTTGCTAGATAACTCCCGCCATCATTCGCGATGCGGCATACGCTTCGATTAACACCTGTGCTACTTCCGGACGTGAAAACTCAACCGGCGGTAACTGGCCCGCGTTGAGCAGTTCGCGCACTTTAGTTCCGGAAAGCGTCACGTGTTGAGACTGTTCGTGTGGGCAGGTCTTGCTTGAAGCCATTGCCCCGCACGACTTGCAGTAAAAGGTGTGATCGAAGAAGAGCGGTGTAATACCTAATTCGTGCGGTTCAAACTCGTCGAAGATGTAATGGGCATCATAAGTCCCGTAGTAGTTACCGACACCTGCGTGGTCTCGACCCACGATGAAGTGCGAACAACCATAGTTCTTACGAATCAGCGCGTGAAAGACTGCCTCGCGAGGTCCGGCGTAACGCATCGCCGCGGGCATCACAGCCAGCACCGTGCGCGAGACTGGGTAATAGTTCGCCAGAATTTTTTCGTAGGACCGAAGGCGAACGTCAGCGGGCACATCGTCTGACTTGGTCTCACCCACTAATGGATGCAGCAGCAATCCATCAGCGATTTCCATTGCGCACTTTTGTATGTACTCGTGTGCACGATGAACCGGGTTACGCGTTTGAAACGCAACTACTCGCCGCCAACCACGATCGATAAAGAGTTGCCTGGTTTGGCCTGGGTCCTTGCGATATTCGGGGAATGACAGATCGTCCGGGCGATTGATAAGAGTAATGCGTCCACCCAACAACCAATCACCCTGGTTGTAGAGCCCTTGCACACCGGGATGAGCCAGGTCTGTGGTGCGAAACACCAACTCAGCTTCCCGAGCCTTGTCGTAAGTGTATTTTTGTTCGAGGTGCAGTACTCCGAGAAGCAAATGATCCTGATAAAGCGCGACGTCTTTCTTGATTTGTAGACGCCTGGCGTCATCACTGGAAACAGCCAGGGTGATCGGCATGGGCCAGGCTACGCCGTTCGCAAGGCGCATGCTGGAGACCACTTCTCGATAATCGGCTTCGCTCATGAATCCCTCGAGCGGCGAGTAAGCACCGGTGGCAATTAGCAACAGTTCAGAAATCTGTCTCGCATTCAGTTGGAGCCGTGGAAGTCCAGACATCGCACGCATGAGCTGATCGCGTTCACATCCTTTTACTTCGCGATTCACGAGCACGCCGCCATGTGGTTGTATGAGTTTCATCTGATTATTCCTCTCTCTGAAATTGAATTAACCTCACTGATGCAGACCGCATTCGGTCTTCTGAAATCCACGCCAACGCCCGGCACGCTGGTCCTCGTTGATTTGCACAGGCGTAGTGCAGGGAGTACAACCGATGGATGAATAACCCTGGTCGTAAAGTGGGTTGTAGGGAACGTTGTGTTCGTGGATGTAGCGCCACACGTCGCGTTTGGACCAACCGGCCAGCGGATTGATTTTTATCAGACCAAACTTGGCGTCACGCTCGACTACCTTCGCGTTCGCACGCGTCACCGATTGCTCGCGGCGAATGGCAGTAACCCACGCCTGCAGACCGGCAAGCATTTCCTGAAGTGGTTCTACTTTTCGCAGCCGGCAACAGAGATGCGGATCGCGCTCCCAAAGTTTTTCTCCGTGCCGCAGTGCTTGCTGTTCCAATGAACGCTGCGAAGTGCGTCGCTCAAATGACACGCCATATCTCGCGGCCAGTTGATGACAAAGCTCGTACGTTTGCGGAAAGAGCAAATCTGTGTCGAGATAAAAGATCCGAGCCGTCGCATCGATCTTCGCAATCATGTCGACGAGGACGCAGCCTTCAGTGCCGAAGCCCGTCGCGAGCGCGACCTCGCTGCCGAACTCATCGATGGCCCAACGGAGCACTGTTTCCGGTTGTGCACTTTCGAATTCTTCTGCCAGCGCCAATATTTCGTCATCAGCAATGTTCAGAGCGGTTGCAACTCTCATGATTTATGCTGCGACCAGCGCAGCAACCTCCTGTTCCGCTTCTTTACCGAGATTTTTTCCGAACCACTGAAGCTCGTCGTGTAGCCGCACAACCTCGCCGATCACGATTACAGCCGGTGCGCGGAGACGCTCTTTATCGACGATATCGGCGATATTCGTCAGCGAGCCGATAACCGTCTCCTGTGTTTCATAAGTGCCCCAGCGAATCACTGCGACCGGCGTATCTGCTGCACGTCCCGACCGGATTAGCTTGCCGGCGATCCAGCGAAGGTGGGCCATACCCATCAGGATCACGATCGTGTCCGCAGTCGCACTTCGTTCCAACTCCTCCGAGAACGCGCCATCGCCGGCACGCGCGCCTGTGACTATTGCCACAGACGACGACAACCCACGATGCGTAAGCGGAATTCCTGCATAGGCCGGTACAGCTAGTGCTGAACTGACACCGGGAACAATTTCGAAGGGGATCCGCGCCGCGCTAAGTGCGCGTGCCTCTTCGCCCCCACGCCCGAAGAGAAACGGATCCCCGCCCTTGAGTCGAACGAGGTGTTTTCCTTCCCTCGCCTTCTCAATCAGCAGGCGATTGATTTCATGTTGTGGAGTTTGACTGCCGCCGCCGATCTTGCCGACGTACACGCGTTCAGCATTTGGCGGGACTTGTGCGAGCAAGTCGAGGTCGATGAGGTAGTCATAAACCACCACTTCTGCCTGGCGCAGCAGATTGAATGCCTTGAGTGTCAACAGCTCCGGATCTCCTGGTCCAGCGCCAACCAGATAGACTTTCCCGTCTTTGTGTATTTTTGATTTCGCTGTTTCGTGTATGCGCTCGATCGAGGCATCGATGACCAGGCGATGTGCGGCCAGGGGCTCGGTGATCTGATACGTCACATTGGTGAAGGACGAGGCAGCGACCCTGACTTCGACGGGAATGTCGCCGCGGGTGTGTCGTCCGGGCGAGAGGAAGTAAGGATGAACGACGATGTGCGTCGCGCCCATCTCAACCAATCGAGCAAAGCCTTCTGCAATAGTGGGCTGAGCAATTTCCAGAAAAGCAGCGACAACGAGTGGGAAGCGGCCGCGCTCGGCAATCCTAAGGGCTGCCTGACGCACATCTTCGTTCGCCTCTTCGCGCCGGCTGCCGTGCCCCACCACCAGGACTGCTTGGATGTATGTCTCGCTCATCTTCTCACTCTCCCTTAAACAGGCCGCCGATTGGCCTGTTGAACGAGAAGGAAGATAAAACGACCTCACGAATTGCGAATCGGAGGTATTACCTATTTTGGGAGCAGCTATTCCCTAATTTGGGGATTAATACAGTTGACTGACCGAGCCTCGTTTCCCACATCCGCGAATTGTTTTCACAAATCTCGCATTCTTGTTGCATACGAGACAGGGTTAAAGGATAAATCGACGCAGTGTTTATTGAGGTGTTGTGGATATCAGGGAAGAACGAGGCTTTGCCTCAAGTCGATTAGCGTGGTAATGAGTTTCGTGTTAGTTCGTGTGATTTCGTGGATCGTTTACGTTCTTTCGTGAAGTAAGGCCGAGGCGTAGTTCAGCGTGCACCAACGTGTATTCGATGAGGTCTCGATTCCGATTTTTGACAACATTCCAGGTGAGGTCGGGCTGCATCAAAACGTCGCTCTAGTAACGATCAATCTGACGTACTCTAAAGAGACTCGTGTTGCACCGCCCGATCGCATCACACTGAAGGCCTCGCCTCAATCGATCACGTTCAAAGCGCGGTGCAACTACGAGTTCGAACGACTAGCGGCCGCGGCGAGTCCAATTTACGTTACGAGTCATGTTAGTGTCGCGATGTCGCCAATCCCGGTTTCGGTCATTCCGGTCGCGATCATTCGAACGTCTCCAACGGTTATCGGAACGGTCGGAGTCGCGGTCATGCCGACGTCTCCAGCTCCAATTGTCGTTATCGTTTCGACGGTTGCGTCTCCAGCTCCAATTGTCGTTATCGTTTCGACGGTTGCGTCCCCATCTCCCATTATCGTTATCGTTTCGACGGTTGTTTCTCCAGTTCCAATCGTCATTGTCGTTTCCGCGGCGAGGACCACGTCCATCCACACGACCTTCGCTCGCGTCGTGACAGTTCACAAACTTGGCGCACTTCTTGTCCCGTTTGGAATCTCGATCACGTCCGTTGGCTCGAGCGTCGTACGAACCGCTTATCAGAACTAAAACCGCTAGTCCTGAAATCATCAAGAAGTTCCTGAAAGCCACTAACTTCATAAGCTTGTTCCTCCGCTATCTGATTGACGTCCGTTTACTGTGGGGTTACTGCGAGGGCGCTTCTCCTTGAATCAATCCCTATGCCGCCTGGTGTCTGAAAAGTGGCTAAGGGCATAGGACTGAACCGAGTGGTCCAAACAGCTACAGCTTTCCACGCAGATCGGGGGTAGTCCCTCACGCAGATTATTTTGTTGTAATTTCCTTACAGGCTGGGCGGGTTTTCCCAATCTAAAACGTCATTGAGTGTCCGCACTATTTAGGAAGTCCCGTGCTCCTATTTGGTGTACCGGCTAGCAAGCGCGGTCAGTTCTTATTGGCGGAAGCTTTGATTACGTTCCAAGGATCGGTATTCAGTACCGTCCGCGGTAGCGGATGGCCACGACCCAAGACACGAAACATTGGTAGGTTGGGTCATGGCCATCCGCTACCGCGGACGGTACTGAATAGCGCTGCCTTCCGACTTAGTCAGCTCTTCCTGCTGTCGGTCGCAGAGCGAATAGAAGCTATTGCTGACTAATGTTCGCGCCGGTGAGGCTGAAGTTCCGCCA
Organism: Pyrinomonadaceae bacterium; assembly: GCA_035491875.1. Classification (GTDB taxonomy): domain Bacteria; phylum Acidobacteriota; class Blastocatellia; order Pyrinomonadales; family Pyrinomonadaceae; genus PSRF01. The sequence continues at coordinate 10,952 of DATJKB010000510.1, forward strand.
CTCAGTCGCCGCATGCTCATAAACGCGTCTGGCGGACATCATGTAGAAGAGAAGTCGTTCTGACTTTAGCAGCTCGGTCACGTAAATATACATGACACTCTTTAACACAAACGCGAGTTGCATAATCCAAAGATCTAAATGCTCCGGAACATGACTCCCCAATGGGTAGGTCCAATTGAGTAATGGATAGAATGGCTGAATAACAACATAGAAATAAAGGACGGATGGAATGATTGGCAGGACGCGACTCGCACCCAGGAGTCTGCTGTCGAGACGGCTGATAAAGAGCGCCATTGCAATACCGCCGACGATACCGCTCAAGAGATCTGCGCCAAACAAAACGACTCCGGCGTAATCAGCGTGACCGAAGTTTTCAAGATAGGCGACCAAACAAACTTCTAATAATGCAAATCCTCCTATCAGCATCAATCCGCGCGCGAGAGGAATACTTTCAACCTCACGTCCTGCTATCTCAGTCACTGTGGGTCGATTAAGCACGAAATAGCACAGCACTAGCATCAGCGCGCTTGAGTTGTTGAGGAACGTCGTGATCACCTGCAGCGTTTGCCAGTGTGAAGCAGCACTATCTGCGGACAGTCCTTGTGAAAATAGCAAGGTCACATAAAGACCGCACCATGAGGCGAGCAGCAATCTCCAGAAACGTCGGAATTGCTGCACTGCGATTAGGCCGCGGCGCGTTTCCGCATCGTTATCTTTCGGCTCCGGACTGTTGGCGAGAAAGTAGTCGTAACAAATCGCAACAAGAATCATTAATGATTGAATGAACCCAACCTGCTTAGTAACGCTCTGCCAACTGCCAGCGGCGAAAGCCAAGCCAAACGGAACCAGCAATACCGCCGTGCTAACCAATAGAGCAACGATTAGGAAAGGATCTCGCCGGCGATTTCCTATTTCAGCGACACTGCTTTGACCAGTTGGGCTTTGAGAATCGCTTACGTCAGCAGGTTCATTGGCTGTTAGCGACACAGTACCGGTGAAGCAGTAGCCTTTCGATCGTTCGGTCCTGATCAGTTCAACATCGTTCAGGGTTCGCCTCAGCTGTCGAACGGCCCCATGGACTAAATTCTCGGGGGCTCGCGGAGATTGAGTCACACAATCCAAGAGAGTTTTTGTTTTAACGAATTGGCCTCGATTCTCAAGCAGTACGCGAAGGATGGTGAGTTCGCCTGTTGTGAGACCAATGCTCTGCCCGTGAGAGCGCAGAGACATATTCCCATTATCGGCGACGTGAAGACGA
>DATJKB010000511.1:0-4601 GCA_035491875.1 Pyrinomonadaceae bacterium
TGTTTAGGTTCATGCGGTACCGCACCGATGTTTCAAATCAACTTCGACTATCACGAAGATTTAACGCCGGCGAAAGTAGATCACATTTTGGCAGCGTTACCTTAGTGAATTGTTAATCGTGAATCGTGAATCGTTCGTAGCTTCGATTCACGATTCACCATTCACTATTCACTATGTTTATCGGCGCGATCGGTTGTGAACCTCTTCAGCTGGCGCGAGTTCAACTGGAAAACTCGCGGTCCCTTGACGTCTATCGTAAACACGGTGGCTACGAAGCACTGCAAAAAGTGATCAATTCCATGTCGCCTGACGACGTCATTAACGAAGTGAAGAAATCAGCACTGCGAGGCAGAGGCGGCGCAGGCTTTCCAACAGGAATGAAGTGGAGCTTTGTTCCGAAGGATTCACCGAAACCAAAATACGTCGTTTGCAACGCTGACGAATCAGAACCAGGAACATTCAAAGATCGCTACCTGATGGAGCTTGATCCCCATCTGCTTATTGAAGGGATGCTGATCGCTGCTTACGCGCTGGGATCGAAAACTTGCTACATCTACACGCGCGGTGAATATCGATATTTGATCGATATCATGGACCAGGCGCTCGCGGAAGCACGTACGGCCGGGTTAGTTGGACCAAATGTGCTTGGAGGTAATTTCTCCTGCGACATCTACACGCACACTGGTGCCGGCGCATATATCTGTGGTGAAGAGACAGCGCTGCTTAGCTCGCTCGAAGGATTGCGTGGACATCCACGCATGAAACCTCCCTTCCCTGCAGTTTCAGGACTCTATGCGTCGCCGACTGTTGTCAACAACGTCGAGACTCTTACTGCCGTGCCGGACATCATCAAGATGGGCGGAGAGGCTTATCAGAAACTGGGAACGGAAAAGAGCGGCGGAACAAAACTGTGGTCCGTGTCTGGCCATGTAAAGCGCCCGGGTGTTTATGAACTTCCGATGGGTTACGACGACATGGAAAAGTTCATCATGGAAGATTGCCAGGGGATGCTCGACGGCAAGAAACTCAAAGCAGTCATTCCCGGCGGATCATCGGTTTACATCATGCGCGCCGATCAGATTATCGGCAAAGATGTGCGCATGGACTATGAAGGTTTAGTTGCTGCGGGCTCGAGCGTCGGGTCAGGCGGTTTCATCGTGATGGATGAAACTGTCGATGTGTTCGAATCAACGAAGAACCTGACTGAGTTTTACAAACACGAATCGTGCGGTTGGTGTACCCCATGTCGCGAAGGAACAGATTGGTTGGTGAAGGTTTTCAAGCGTGTTGCGAACGGAGGCGGAAGACCTGAAGACGTACAGCTGATGCTCGACCTGTGCGACAACATCGAGGGTAAGTCATTCTGTCCTCTCGGCGATGCGGCATCCTGGCCCATCCAATCAGCTATCAAGCGATTCCCGGAGGACTTTAGGAAGCGACTGGTCGGTCAATCGTAAATCGTGAATCGTAAATCGACGAACGATTGACGACCGCGATAATGATCGGGGTTTGATTACGCACGATTAACCATTAACGATTCACGATTCACCATTCACGATTCACGAAATGTCTGCTGAACTTATAAACATCACCATCAACAACAAACCTTTCCAGGTACCCAAGGGCGCCCGCCTGATCGACGTGTGCCGCGAAAACGGGTTTGATATTCCCTCCTTCTGCTATTACGCCGACCTCGCTTTGCAGGCGTCTTGCCGGATGTGTCTTGTGCGCATCGAGAAGATGCCGAAGCTGCAAACCTCCTGCACAATCACTTGCACGGATGGCATGATCGTTACCACGCAGAGTGAAGAGATTGAAAAAGCGCAGCGCGGAATGACGGAGTTTCTCCTCGCAAATCACCCACTCGATTGCCCTGTTTGTGATCGTGGAGGCGAATGCGAACTCCAGGAGATGACTTTCGATTGGGGCGGCCTTGAAGAGCGATTCACTGAAAAGAAGAATTACCATCCCGAAAAATACCTATCGCCAATGGTCGCTAATGATCCGCAACGATGCATCCTCTGCAAGCGATGCACGCGGGTTTGCGACGAATGGATGGGAGAAGAAGCCATCGAAGCCGGAGGACGAGGAGCTCACACAGTAATCGGCACCTACCTCGGCTGGCTTGATTGTTCGCAGTGCGGAAACTGTATTGAGGTTTGTCCGACCGGTACGCTGCTCGACGCAACCTATCGACATCAGACGCGTCCGTGGGAATTAGCGCAAACTGTTTCGACGTGCTCGTTTTGCTCTGACGGTTGCCAGATGTCGCTGGGATCGCGCGGCGGAGAGTTAATGCGCGTCGTCGCGCGCGATCGTTATGTCAATGGACTGAATGGCGAGTTTCTTTGTGTGAAGGGTCGCTTCGGACATCCGTTTGTAAATCACGAAGCACGCCTGCGCACTCCTTTGATTCGTTACAAAAAAGGTGGGAAGTTGATTCCCGCGACCTGGGACGAGGCGATTCGCTTCACCGCTGAGCGCCTGGATCAGGTCGCTGATGAGTTCGGACGTAATGCGGTAGCGGTTGTCGGGAGTCCCCGCCTTTCGAACGAATCGTTGTATGCCTTGCACAAGTTCGCCACTGAGTTAGTTGGTACTGACACTTACACGACGACGGATGCGTTTAGTCTAAAGCCGTGCTTCGACAATCTCGGTGGCCAGCTCGCGACCCACAAAGACATACGTTACGCCAAGACAATTCTTCTCATCGGCGGTGAGCCTGAAGAGCTGCAGCCTTTAACGGGCAAACAGATCCGCCAGGCAGTTCGCAATGGCGGCGCAAAACTGATCATCGTCAATTCTGTTCCCATTCGATTGCGCGAGCAGGCAGCGCAGTTTGTTCATATTCTCCCCGGTACTGAAGACGCAGCGGTCCTTTCATTGTTGGATTCTGCTAACGACTCCCTCGCCGCGAAAAAGAGTGGAACGAACACGTCAGATCTAAGTGCTGTACGCGACGCACTGACGCAGACCGCGGGTGACGTGATCGTCATGTTTGGTGGCGAATTGAGCGCGGATGCGCAAGCGGGGATTGCTCAACTGCCCCTGTCGCTTTCCAGCGATACGCGTCGGGTCTTGCTTCATCCTCTGCCTCTTTTCAATAACAGCATCGGCGCACAGCTGACGGGCATGATGAATGGAACTGTCACTCCCGAAAGCGTGCTTGAGGCCTGCGGCTCCGGTGTTCGTGCAATGTATCTCGCTGGTAGTTTTTTGCCGCAACAATTGGAAGGACGCGAAGCTGCGCTAGCGAGTCTGAGTTTTCTCATCGTGCAGGAGTTGTTTGAAACTGCAGCCACAAAAGTTGCCGACGTAGTTTTGCCGGCGGCGTCGTTTGCTGAAATCGATGGCACGTTTACAAACAACGACGGCTTTGTGCAGCGCGTTCGACAATCGATTCCACCAGTGCATCAAGCGAAACCTGACTGGCTTATCACAACACAACTCGCAGCCGAATTAGGCGTCGACTTCGGTTTTGGCATGTCCGCCACTGGCGTGTTCAAGGAACTCGCCGAGAAGGTACCGGCCTTTCAGGGAATGCGTTATCCGCTGCTGAAAGACGAAACGAAACCCGTGCAGGTGAGACATGAGGCACTGCGATCGGACGTCAGCGACGCTATTAAGTCGTTGCGAGAGCGGGTGGAACAGATGACCGGCGAAGGTGAAAAGCTGACCGTAACCCCTGAAGTCGGGCACGAGTTATTCAAGATTGGAACGCTGACTGACAAGGTGCCGCAATTCCACCTGTTGGCGGGCGGCAACCCGCGGCCCCAAAGTTTTCTAATCTCGCCCCTCTATCAGCTAACGATCGATAGCGATCTGCGCAGCGAAGCGGTGGTTGCGGGAGACTGAAGGAAATTGCCGATTGTCGATTGCCGATTGCCGATTGTTGTTGGCGACCGGTAAACGTCTTATAGAGCCACCCACTCGATGGTAACGATGTCTTTAAATCGGCAATCGGCAATCGGCAATCGGCAATAAGTTCATGGACTGGGCGACTATTCTCGACATTGGTCTTAAGTTCGTCGCGATTACGATTGCGTTCACAGTCGTATTGCTGATTGTTGCGTACACCGTCCTGGCTGAGCGACGGGTGCTGGCATTCATTCAGGGCAGGCTTGGTCCCAATCGCGTCGGCTACGGCGGCATGTTGCAGCCGTTCGCAGATCTGCTGAAGTTCATCCTCAAAGAAGACATTGTTCCTGACAAGTCGACACGCTTCATCTATTTCCTCGCGCCAGTGATAGCGACAATGGCTGCGTTGATGACGATGATCGTTTATCCCTTTGGACCAGAAACCTATATTCCTTTTATCGGCACGATCCCGCTATCGATAGCGCGCTTCGACGTCGCTCTGCTTTATGTTTTAGGAGTCACGTCTGTCGGTGTTTATGGGATCATGTTGGCCGGGTGGTCGTCTAATAATAAATACAGCTTGATGGGGGGCCTTCGCTCATCAGCGCAAATGATTTCGTATGAACTCGCGCTTGGACTCAGTCTGATTGGGGTAATCCTGCTGGCCGGCACTCTCGACTTGCAGAAGATTGTCGAGATGCAATCGAGCTGGCATGGCTTCCGTTGGTTTATCTTTCTTCAGC
>DATJKB010000512.1:0-3250 GCA_035491875.1 Pyrinomonadaceae bacterium
CGGATAGCTGCCCCATCCGCGTGGATGTGATTTTGATCCCGCTAGTGGTCCATCCGTCGCCCGCGCTCCACTATCGGTACAGAAACTCACGAACGGCGCACGCATCGCAGCATTCATATCCGCCTCGCTCATCATGAAATATATCGCGCTGGTCTGTCCGTGATCGGCGAGCAGCAGATCAAAAACTGCATCCAAAGGATCCTTCTTTTGTTCTTCGGCGATCTCCGAAATTCGTTTTCCCTGCATTGATTCCAGCTCACGATTCACCACAGCGCTTACCAGCACACCGCCGGGTCCGCCGCTACCGAGATAGATGTTCTCCCACGCCATCTGGTCTTCCGCGATCTCCTTCTTTAATCGCTGCCGCGTCAGCGGATCGCGCAGCCGGTTAAGCATTTGTTCAGTGCCACCCTCAAGCGCCCAAGGCGGCAGACACGCGCTGAGCGATGTGCTGCCAGCGATGTAGGGATAAATATCGGCGGTGACGTCCATTCCGTTATCGCGCGCTTGTTGAATGCGCGAGAGCACGTGCGCCATGCGACCCCAATTCTTTTTATAAGCTGTCTTGAGGTGCCATATCTCGACGGGGATCTTAGCTTTGAGGGCGATCTCAAACACTTCGTTCAACGAAGCGTCGATAGTATTTGCCTCACTACGCTGGTGTGTTGCGTAGATGCCACCGTACTGACGCGCGACTTTTGCGAGTTCGACTAACTCGGACGTCTCAGCAAATCGCGCAGGAACATACTGCAAGGAGCTTGATAGGCCGAGCGCTCCATCGAGCATAGCGCCGGCGACAAGCTTCTTCATCTGTTCAAGCTCGGCTGCCGTCGGGGGTCGATCGTCATATCCAATCACATACTCCCTCACCTGAGTTGCTCCCACGAATGTGGCGAGGTTCACTCCAATTCGCTGCTTCTCGAGGCGTTTGAAGTATTCATCCAGAGTCCGCCAATCGATTGTGAGATTAAAACGACGCAGAAACTCCTCCTGCTCCCTGATCTGTCGGTCGTTGATCGGGGCGATTGATTCACCTTCGCCTGTCACTTCAGTCGTCACGCCCATCATCACCTTGCTCATTGCGCGTGGATCGATCAGCAGATAGGTTTCTGATTGGCCGAGCATATCGATGAAGCCTGGAGCTACAACGAGTCCGCGCGCTTCGATAACCCGGTTTGCAGTCGCATTCGACAGCTTTCCGATCCGCACGATGCGATCGCCGTTGATTGCGAGATCGGCTACATATCCTGGACGCCCCGATCCATCAACGATACGTCCGTTCTTGATCAGCACGTCATAACGCGGTCGTTGGACTGGCGAGTGCGTTAGATTCGCGATGATCATAACGGCGAGTATTAGAGCTAGCGGGAGTTTAGCAATCATCTTTGGCTCCGTAAGGGAGATTAAGTAGTGGTCGACTGTTCAACTCTCTGCGCAACCTCAGCGATCTCTGCGTCTCTTGCGGTTTCTATAACGACCCAGAATTCGAACAAACTCTTCACCGCCGACGCGAACGCTGAGGTTGCGCAGAGAAAACAACAACAATCGCGGGCGATATCTAGATATCTAAAAACTTCTGCCGGTACTTCGGGTCGGGCATGATGCACACTTCAGATTTGCCGAAGACCTTATACCGATTCGTTGCAACGAACCGGTAAAAGAGATCTCTGATCGGACGCGGAAGTACTTTGCTGATAACTGAAAGCTTCCAAATCCCGCCGAGCGCCTCAGTCGCTCGCAGTATCGCGTTCGACCGCTTAAACAATCGCTCCGAAGGGGTATCGTAATCTTCGACAACGTAGACAGTATCGAGATCATTTGGATCCGCGCCGTGACGCTCGAGGATTTTTCTCGCCAGATTGCTTTGCAGAGAAGCAAAGAGCAAGCGGTCGTGATGGTCTCGTTTTAGTAGAAACTGATTGAGGCGATTACAAAGTCCACAAACGCCGTCGTAAAGCACGATTAGATTCGACATTATTACGGAACCAACTCGGGCTGATTAGCCAAACGGAGATTGGCGTTGATGCTTGTCAGGTCCTTAGCCTTTAACTGACTCCAATTCGCTTTCAATCTTGCCAGCGCCTTTTGCGTTTCAACTGCCCCATTTACCATCGGCATCGTTGGCGGTAAATCAGCGCCTTGCAGCATTTCCATAAGAGAGGCCAACCCGCCATTCAGCCGGGTGAAGTTTGTCTCGCGCACGTCTAATCCGCCACCGCCTGCGTCACCGCGCGCTTCTCCGGCGATCGCAAGAATCGCTTTGTCGAGCTTTGCCAATGATTCAGCAAGCGGTCCACGACCGACACGATTGATCCTCTCCGCGATTTGCGAGCGCAATTTCTTCGCTTCCATTGCCAGCGCGTAGGTGTCTTCCATTCCCCGGTACGCTTCCAATGACAATGTGAACTGTTGCGACAACCCGGGCAAACCGGTCTTCACACGTGGATCCATCTTAACCACTAATGGATGGGTAAACGACTTACCGTCAACTGTGAGCTTGACTGTGTAAGTGCCCGGAAGGACTGCCGGGCCTAATGGAGAGAGTGGAGTGTCTCTGTAAATCGCCGAGATCGGAAACCCATGACTAAACGCCAGCGGTGGTGCGTACTTCAGATCCCAAACGTAACGCTGAACCCCGGGATCAGTTAAGAGCTCTTGTGGCAGACGATACCAATATGATGGAACCGCGTAGTCCTTCTCATCGATCTCTGTTAGATCATCTTCACTTGAATACCGACGTACAAGTTGGCCCTTCGAATCCAGGATTTCCAGCGTCACAGGTCTTGGTGTGCGAAGGTAATAATAGATAATTGCTCCGTCAGGCGGATTCATTCCTGCGGGTTCTTCGGGCGGCAATGGAGTATCGGTATTGACGTTTCGCTTGACTCGATGTGCGATCCGAGGCGCAAACAAATGCACAGGTGTATTCAATACTCCGCCAGTTATCTGTCTTAATGGCGTAATGTCGTCGAGGATCCAAAACGATCGACCGTGCGTTCCCACCACCACATCGTCATCGTGAATTACCAGGTCACGGATCGAAGTAGCCGGCATGTTGAATCGCAACGAGTGCCAATGCTCGCCGCCGTCGAAAGAAACATAGACTGCGCGCTCAGTGCCGGCATAAAGCAAACCACGTTTTAAAGGATCTTCTCGAACGGTGTTGACTGGTCCATCCGGCAATCCCTGAACAATCTCTTTCCACGAGGCCCCGCCGTCATGTGTGCGATAGATGTGTGGCTTCTGATCG
>DATJKB010000513.1:0-7039 GCA_035491875.1 Pyrinomonadaceae bacterium
TGCGTTTCGCCACCTCGGTGGTAATCGTGGCGTGCCGACAATAGACGTGCGGTATTACCCATACGCCGGCCTGCGACACACGATTCGCCTTCGATCCGGTCGTGTCTATGTGCGGGTCTCAGATATTTGTAAGGACTGTCCGCCTGAAGTGTTGCGCGCTCTAGCGTGGATCCTGGTCTCTCGATTACTTGGTAAGCGCGTGCCGACGATTCACGACCGCGTTTATCGCGACTACTCGCTCACGCCGGAGGTAATGCGTAAGTCAGATCTAGCGCGCCGGGGCCGCGGCCGCAAAATGATTTCTTCAGCGCATGGCGAGGCTTATGATCTTGATCGTATGTTCGCTAAGTTGAACCGCCGCTACTTTGATGGTGAACTTCCCAAACCGACGATGACATGGTCACAGCGCCGCACGAGAAGTATTCTGGGCCATCATGATCACATCTACGACAGTATCACGATCAGTAAGTCTCTCGATTCCGCTGAAGTGCCGGAGTGGTTTGTTGAGTACATCCTCTATCACGAGATGCTGCACATCAAGCATCCTGCGCGACTGATCAATGGCCGTCGTTACTATCACACTACGGCTTTTCGGATGGACGAACGAAGATTTCCACACTACAAAGACGCGCAAAAATGGCTCGAGCGATTGGCCCGCTTAAGGCGCGTTCCGAGAGCTCGCGCCGCTTAATAGTTAATGGAACTATTGGACGGGATTAGCGTTTGTACAATCGAGGTAGGTGGGCTCCTCAAAAAGAGAGCGGCTTCTACGGAACCAACGTTCAGTAGAGCCGCTTTTCTTCTTTATTGTATAGGACTTATTTGACCTATAGGACCGATTCTGCATTACTGGACAATCCTTCACGCCCTAGTTAGACTACGCCTTTTGCCGGGGTAGCCCGGGCCTCACCGTATATAGCAACATCAATAAGTTAGGCATATTTTTAAACGGAGAATTCAGTTTTATGGCTATTCCTGCTACGCAAATCAGACGCGGTATGGTGATCGTTTTCGAAGGTCAACCTTGTAAGGTTGTGGAGTTCAGGCACCACACGCCGGGGAACTTGCGCGCCATGGTGCAAACGAAACTCAGAAACATTCGAACCGGGTCGTCTTTCGAACACCGCTTCCGTTCTGCTGATACGGTAGACCGCGCGTCGCTCGAACAGCATGAGATGGAGTATCTCTACTCCGATGGCTCGCATCACCATTTTATGAACACCGAGAACTACGAACAGATCGCTCTCAGTGAAGAGGATCTCGGTGATGCCGCGCCGTGGCTAACACCCGGATTGAAGTTGCAGGCGGAATTCTACGAAGGCGCTCCCATCGGCATCGATCTGCCCCCGTCGATGGAGCTAACAGTTACGCAAACTGAACCCTCATTGAAGGGCGCGACGGTTTCGAACGTCAACAAACCAGCTACTCTCGAAAATGGTGTCGTCATTCAGGTACCGCCCTTCGTAAACGAAGGCGATCGCATCCGAGTCGATCCGTCAGAAAGTCGTTACATCGAACGCGCTAAATAGCGAGTCAGCGTAACTCCGCCTCACCTGGCGCAGGAGCCTCTGGTTACGTATGTACCTGGTTTACAGTCTTCTGCTTACGCTTGGCCTGATCGTTCTAATACCCCGCTTTCTCTTCCAGGCGATTGCGCATGGCAAGTATCTGCCAGGCATGCGTCAACGACTGGGTTCCCTCCCATCATTAGCGGAATCAACCCAGCCAACAGTTTGGCTCCACTGCGTTTCAGTGGGCGAAACCCAAGCTGCTCGTCCGTTCGTTCGCGAACTTCGCAAGCAGTTCCCCACTTGCCGGCTTGTAGTTTCGACCGTAACGGTGACAGGTCAAAAGGTCGCGCGTACAGTCTTCAAAGACGACGCCGTGGAAGTGATCTATTTTCCGTTTGATTGGAGTTGGTCTGTACGCCGCTCGCTTCGTGCCATCAATCCCGATGTAGTGTTGATGATGGAAACTGAGTTGTGGCCACATTTCCTTCGTTGTTGCCGGAAGCGGGGAGTGCCTGTTGGAATTATTAACGGCCGGATTTCGAAAAAGTCCTACCGCGGTTATACCCTGGTCAAGTTCTTCGTACGACGAATTCTGAAAGACATAAGTCTGGCGGTAATGCAGACGGAAGCTGATTGCGAGCGCATTCGCAGTCTGGGTATGACAAAAACGCAGGCCGTTGTCGGCGGTAATCTGAAATTCGATGCCGATCCACCAAAGAAGTCCGACGCTTTAACCGCCGAGATAAAAAACCGATTCGGTCTAGGGGAGAACATCCCACTCATTCTCGCGGCAAGCACGCACGCCTCAGAAGAACGCATAATCGTCGATAGCTTCAAGCTTTTGAGAGATCGCAGCGCGGCAACACGACTGGGAATTGCTCCCAGACATCCCGAACGGTTTGCTGAAGTTGCATCCGTCCTGGAAAGGTCCGGCCTTCGTTGGGCACGCCGGAGCGCCACGCTTCAACCCCAAGACCTCGACGCCGAAGCGATACTGTTCGATTCAATTGGCGAGCTCACGGCAATCTATCCCCTGGCGACAATCGTGTTTGTAGGCGGGAGTCTTATCAAGAAAGGCGGGCATAATGTGCTCGAGCCTGCAGCGGCTGGCGTTCCGGTCATTACCGGAGCACACACAGATAACTTCGAATCGATCGTACAAATGCTGGAAGAGCGGGATGCCATTGTCAGACTGCCTCCATTTACCGAGCCGGAATTGACTACTGCGCTGCGCGAGGCGTTCGAGTTGTTGTTGTCGTCGGAAGAACGACGGTCGCAACTCGCAACTGATGCCCTCGATCTGCTTGAGAGGAATCGCGGCGCTTCCGCAAGAACGCTGAAGCTGGTGAGCCCTTTGTTTCAAATGGCAGCGGTTACACCTCGCTCGAATTCTGTGCTAGCCGGCGAAAGTGGTAGTTCATGAATCCTGTCGCGCCACTCGTCTTGCCTCCGCTGAGCGCGCTGTACGGCGTGATCACACGGACACGTCTTTCGATGTATCGGCGTGGAGCCTTCAAAACGACAAAACTCACTCAGCCGGTCATCAGCGTTGGCAACATTACCACTGGCGGAACAGGCAAGACTCCGCTCGTAGAATGGATTGCTCGAATGCTTGCCAACAATGGTTGCAGGGTAGCGGTTTTGACGAGGGGTTACGGAAGAGAGCATCCGAATGAACGCGTGTTGGTCTCGGATGGGCAGGCAGTTTTTTCCACTCCTGAGCAAGCGGGCGACGAAGCGTTTCTGCAGGCCACAAGTCTAAAGGGACTCGCTGCTGTCATCAGTGATCCAAACCGGATCGCGGCGGCTCTAGATGCGATCAAACACCTTCACACAACCTGCTTCGTTCTGGACGACGGGTTCCAACATCTTCGGCTTGCCCGGGATCTGGATATCGTTACGATTGATGCAACAAAGCCGTGGGGTGGCGGCAGACTTTTGCCGGAAGGACGTCTGCGTGAACCGTTATCAGGTTTAGAGCGAGCAGACTGCATTGTGGTCACGCGGGTCGATCAAGTCACCGATTCCAGTGCAATCCAACAAAAGTTGCGGCAATTCACGAACTGCCGGATTTTTACATCGCGGATGGAGACTCGCTCCATCACTGCTCTAAATGACGCGGCGCCAAATATTGAGACTCCATTAGGCGTATTTTGCGGCATCGGCAATCCGCAATCGTTCTTCACGCACGTCAAACGTGAAGGCTACGAACCTGTATTTAAGAGAGCCCTTCGCGATCATCAACCGTACTCACAACAGCTCATCGACTCAATCATTAACGAAGCCGAATTGGCGGGTTCACGGAGCTTAATGACCACCGCGAAAGACGCAGTCAAGCTGCGATCTTTCAACCTGCGATTACCTGTTTTCAGTCTGGACGTCGAGATCTCCATAGACGACGAAGCCGCATTCAAGCAGCTGATTCTCAATGCAGTGAGGGCCTAGCCTGCCTATTTTGGAGCGATCGTAGGCGAAGGTTTCGCTGGAGGTGGTGAACTCCTCGGTGTGCTCGCGGGCGGCGGTGACGGCAGTGGAACGTCAACGGGACTTACGGTTCGTGATGGCGGTGGCAATGGAGATTGCTTGTTGCTGTTTGCGTTTGAATTCGTGTTTTCTGCCGGCGTTGGAATTACCTCAGCCGGCGTGACTGACACATTCGCGTTCGCGTTCGCATTCGCATTGGTGTTCTGATTCGTGTTGAAATTGCCGCCCGAGGGAATGCCTGCTTCGGAGCTTCCAGTTGGAGGTGATGCGGCTTGAACCGGCTGACTACTTGGATCGGCTATAAGTCCCGCTTGATTCGTGTTCGAATTGGCATCAGCCGGTGTCGAGGATTTTTGACTGAAGATGTAGAACATACCAAATACTACCAACAGCGCCACTATCGCCGGGATCAGGATACGCGCAGGTTTGAAAGTTGATGCTGGCACCGTGGGAGGCGTGATGGGAACGGTAAGTGGCGCCCGATAGACTGGTGGTTGTGGTGGAACATCTTGTCGGGGTCTCACTACCGTCACTTCGTCCGCGTCATCCGGCGTATTCACACGCGCTGATGCTGCCGGCTCGAAATTCCCAGAGGCCGTCCGCAGAGGAACGCCAGCAGCAATCGATAGATCTTCGAGCAGATCAGTAATAGATTGATAGCGATTATCTGGCGCTTTCGCCAGGGCACGCGAAATGATTTTGTCGATCGACGCCGGAATATCATTTCGTTCATCAAGCACTGAAGGCACAGGGTCCTGCAAGTGCTTCAACATCACCATCGTTGCAGATTCACCCGCGAAAGGGACATGCCCCACCAGCATCTCGTAGAGGATGATTCCAAACGAATAGATATCTGACCGTGAATCAATGTGACTGGATTGGGAGCATTGCTCCGGAGACATGTATTGCGGCGTACCAATCACGAGGTTCGGGGCAGTCAGGTCTGGATTCGGCTCGCCCTCTGGTTCAGTGATCTTTGCGATTCCGAAATCGAGAACTTTGGCGTGCTCGCCGGGCGTGCTGATCAGCATGATGTTGTCGCTTTTTAAGTCGCGATGGACTACGCCCTGGTCGTGCGCGGCCTTCAGCGCGTCTCCGACTTGTTTCATGATGTCAACCGTACGCTCGAGCGACATCGGTCCCTCATCACGAATCACATCCTTCAAGGTCTTTCCGGCTAAGAACTCCATCACCAAAAAGACAATGCCGTCTTCCGACTCACCAATGTCGGTGACAGCTATCGCGTTCGGATGCGAAATCTTCGAAGCGGCTCGCGCTTCACGTGAGAAGCGCGCGACAATCTTTTCGTCAGCGGCAAGAGACGGGCGCAAAACTTTAATCGCGACAGTCTTATCCATCAGCACGTGTGTGCCGCGATAGACAGCACCCATGCCGCCTTCACTTAGTTTCTCGTCAACACGATATTTGCCGATCAGAGTTTTTCCGAGCACCGCGTCGTCAGTCTTCTCGAGCGCAACGCCGTCAGACGGACAAAGAGTGTTTGCGTCAGGATACTCAATTCCGCACTTCGGACATTTCTTCATCAGCAGTTGCGCCTCTTGATCGTTATTTGGAGGGGATGTTTGAGACTAGCACAGCGTGTCGTGAATCGTGAAGCGCGAAGGGCGAAGCGTGAAGCGCAAAGAGCAAAGGGCAAAGGGCAAAGCGCAAGAGGCAATAGCTTGACTCTTTGCTCTTTGCCCTTCGCGCTTTTCTTTCTATTAGCTCGGTTTGACGACTGCGAAAACAACCAGCAGTGCAAACAGCACCAACGACTCGATCAGCGCCAAACCCAGGATCATCATTGTCTGGATGCGGCCCGCGGCTCCTGGATTTCTGGCCGCGCCCTCACAAGCAGAAGCACCAATTCTTGACTGGCCGATTGCGCCACCAAAAACTGCTATGGCGAAACCGATTCCGGCAGCCAACGCTCGGTACTTGCTGACTGAGCTTGCATTGTCGGCACCCGCTGCACTAGCTACTTCCGGTTGCGCGAGCACTGTCATGCCGCTCATAAGAATGCCAACAACTGCGAAGAACAACATTCTCAGTTTGCTCATTCTCTTCCTCCTACAAAAGGACTTCTAAGTAATCGATTTGAGGCCTTACTAAATCCGTGGCAATGCGGTTGGTATGATTTCGCCTGTATCCGGTATCCACCGCCCCTCTTACAACGGCGCTCCTGCGAGACAGACCTGAGAGCTTCTGAAACAACTGAAGCAATAAGTAACCGTCAATGCTTTGGATATGTTTTAAGAAATCAAATCAGGTTAGCGGAGCAACGCGCGCAGTCGCGTTTGACGGCGCCGCTCACATCCGCGCAAGAACGCACCTAAGTAAGAACAGGTGCGATCATATCGTCATCCGTGTTAATGGACTCATGATCTCCATGTTCTCCATGAGCCTCATGAGGCGCGTGCGACACTTCACTTAAGTACAACTGCGAAAGCAGAACAAAAACAAACGTCTGAATGAAAGCAACGAAAACGCTCAATGGCATTAACGCAATCGGCGCGAACCACGTATAAGGCGGCGCAAGGTGCGCTACCGTTTCCATTACCTTCTCGTCAGCGAACAGGTTGCCGAATAGACGAATGCCGAGCGAGAAAGGACGAATCAAGTTACTGATTACTTCTATGGGAAAGATCAGAGGCGCAATCCACCACACCGGCCCGGCAAAGTGTTTGAGGTGCGTTAATATTCCGTTCTCACTTATGCCGATGTAGTTGTAGTAAAGGAACGAACTGATGCCGAGCGCGAACGTAACGCTCGTGGCTGACGTCGGACTCATAAACAATGGGAACAGCCCCATCAGATTCGATACCAGAATCAAGACGCCGAAGGTCATCACCACCGGAAAGTATTTCAACCCGTGCGGTCCAACTATGTCTTCCAACATACTCCTGACCGCGAGCACGCCGAGTTCAAGAGTCTGCTGTCCGCCACCTGGCTTGTCTTCCGATAACTGACCTTTGAAGATCCAGATGATGGCCACGCTCAAAATACAAGCGATGACAAACATCACGGTGTACCAGGGGATCGCG
>DATJKB010000514.1:0-14353 GCA_035491875.1 Pyrinomonadaceae bacterium
GCAACCCTGTGAGCGCAGGTACTGGGCCAACAATCTTAATTGAGTAGATTTACCGCTGCCGTCGATACCTTCGAAGGTAATAAAGGTTCCCACCACGGGCGAGAGTGTAAACGAATGTCACGCCTCAGGCGAGGGTGCAACCGGACGATTTTCTCGCGTTTGCGCATCAGATGGGTGCGGGTGAAGTTCCCCGGTTGCTCTGCGCGTTTGAGAGATCGTTGAAATGGCGTGCTTGAAAATCAGTTGTTCCTGGGAGCCTGACTCCAACAGAACTGAAAACTTGTCAAAGCTGCGAATCCGGCCCGTTAACTTCGCTCCATTTAGCAGATAGACCACCACCGTCGTCTTTTCCCGACGCACAGTGTTAAGAAAGGCATCTTGAATATTCTGAGGTGCCTGCTTGCCGTCTGACATAGCTAAAGTCCCAAAAATAGAATTGAAAAGTGGTGGTTTGGTGTCCAGAGTACATCACCCCTGAGGCACTTACAAGAGATTGGCCTAGATGTCACAGAAACATGATTATTTGAGACCGAAGTAGGGTCTTAACAAGCCCAGGACTTGGATAATCGTGTCGGTTTCGTCCCCAAATGCCTCGACCCACTCAACTCCTTCCTCTCTTCGGAACCAGGTGAGTTGCCGTTTGGCGTAGTGACGAACGTCAAGCTTAGTCTGCTCAATGGCACTCTCAATTGTGCGACGACCCAGAAGATATTCCACTACGCGCCGGTAACCATGGGCGCCAAGGGCATTCGATTCAGGCAGAACACCACGTTGCAGCAGGGTCTTAACCTCGTCTACGAGTCCTGCCCTGAAATGCTCTTCTGTGCGCTGATTTATGCGTTCATAAAGCGCATTCCGAGGAGGATTGAGAGCAATGATTCGAAGACGATGCGAGCTTTCATGGGGTTCAGGGCGTTCCTCGCGTTGCGCAAAGATAGACGCGCCGGTTTGCAGGTACACTTCGATTGCTCGCTGTACCCGCGGCCAATCGCGGGCGTGAAGTTGTTCGGCTCCGGTTGGATCTATGCGTCGAAGTAAGCGGTGGAGGTACTCTGGCCCGCGCCTTTCACGCATCGCGTTAATTCGACGTCGCAGTTCTATGTCTGTCTTCGGGCTGATAAAGAACGGTCTTCGCAGGGCACGCAGATAGAAGCCGGTGCCTCCCACGAGCATTGGAACTCGACCTCGAGATTCGATCTCATTGATCTTCGACGTCGCCTCAGCGGCCCATTCAACAGCGGTGTAATTCACTTCTGGTGGGACGAAGCCAATCAGATGATGCGGAACACCCTTTTGTTCTGTGGACGGAACCTTTGCCGTGGCGACCTCGACGTCTCGATAGACCTGCACTGAGTCGCAATTAATGATTTCCCCGTTGAGCGCGAGGGCGACTTCAATTGCGAGCGTACTTTTACCGGATGCGGTTGGGCCAACAATCGCGATTACAGGTGAAGACTTTGTGTCCCTCACGTACCAGAGGATAGCACGCGAAAAAGTATGACTGCCCAGAGCAGTGCGAGCACGATAATTCCGCCGATGATTTGATTACGAGTGAAATGCATGAGTATGACCCGTGGGCCGTGGCAAAGGCGAAGATACCACGCCGCTGAAGCGGGTGGTATCTCAGTAATTACTCCTACAAAGCAAATCTTGCGACCAGTGCGATAGTCCAGCCAACGATGTCGATGATGCCAAGGACCTTTGCCGTCGTCGCTATACCCTTTTTGTCTTGCCCTACTTCATAGATCGCGATTGTCTCGAGCACGTCATTCGCTTTGCGAAATGCGAGAATGCCCAGAATGAACCCGAAACAAAACAAGCCGACGATACTGAGAATCAGCGCTGTGCGTGCTTCAGCTGCAACGTACGCAGTCTTTTGTGCGAGTACTTCGGGTGAATAGAAACTGTTGCCGGGGGAGGGAGGCGGTGGTGGCGGTACAAAAGGATCGCCAGGTTGCTGAGACACTGATCGTTAATCTCCTCTACGAAGAAGTGAACTAATAAAGACGGGTGATTTCTATACCTGAGTAGTACGTCTTGAGAATCTGTTCAAAGCTGAACCCCTGTTTGGCGAGTCCGTAAGCTCCGACCTGGCACATACCCACGCCGTGCCCCCAACCTCGACCTGTGAAGATGAATCCAGTAACTCTTCCGTTGTCGTCCGTGCGTCGATCGATCACGAATAGCTGTTCGCGCAAACCGAGCGCTGAACGGATGCGCCCCCCGCGAACGTGAGCCGTGCCATTCGTTCCAACAATCTCTAAATCAGTGGCGCGCCTTGATACTCCACGCGAAAGCACTCGGAGATTCTGAATGGGACCAATTCCTGAAGCAGCGCGTGATAGACGAGCTTGTACTTGCCCCAGCGACATCTCTTTCGACCAGTTTGAAAACGGCGAAAAGCGGTCGGCCGCGGCACCGTTTGGCGCCGGCTTCACTTCCAGGTAGTCCACTTGTCCGTTTGTAATGTGAAACAAAACCGGTTCACCACCAACGATCGAAACCATCTGTACCGGGTAAGGATTGTCGCCCAACTGGCGGAACAGAAAGACATCTGAATTGACTTTCCATGGCTGATCTTTGCCACGATTGGAACGAAGGATTAACTGACCATCAACTGTAGGCCGCGCGTTTCCTTTTTGGAGCTGGAGAAGATTTCTGTTCTCCAAGATGCGAGCCATCGCATGCACGACTCGTCCACGTGACAAAGGTTCTTGAGGGCGCAAAGTCGCGTCAGGATAAACCGACAGATAACCATCACGCAGCAGCAATGCAACATCGGCTCGATTCGGTGTTGGTATCCGCTCTGCATCGCGCACTGCGAGGAGATAAGCGACATCCGCGTCGTTGAAGAGTGTGCTCGCTCGACTCTCACCAAAGGTCGCGAGTGTGAGTGCGGAGGAAAAACCTCCGGGAAGATTCACGTCATCGCCAAGTGGCGGCAAAGATTGTTTGGAGAGCTGTCCAACTGTAACTAGCCAGCTTCGCACTTCACCAACACTCGCAGGAGCTGACAGCCAGGCGTCAGTGATCTTTTGTGGCATTAACGGAAAACCGTGAACGGCCAGCAGACTAAGATCACGCGCGAATGCGACGTTACCGTCGTCGCGTAGATCGATGTTGCGCGCAGTCTTGATCGTGAAGGCAGAGAGCGCTGCCATGCCTTCCGCTGCGCATTCATGTCCACGCAAGTAGGGAACGGCGTGATTGAAGATGTTCTCAGCGCTTTCTGTGCGACCACCACAAGTCGAAGTGTAGAGTGCGTTGATTGGCTCACCTTCGAACGTCGCAACCATTCCGCGTGTCTCTTCAACAGCACGATTTGATAGAGCAACTTCCGACGTCAGTCCTCGATACACCTGCGATCGCGTGGTTGGCAGAATGTCGAAGCCCTGGGCCATAAATTGGCCGCGGTTCTTTAATGCGTATGTTCGCGCCGCAACTGCCTGGGCTTTCAACGCTTCGATCGCCGGATAGCCTCCAGGAGAGAGTTCGTTGGCGACGACGCCACGAACATAATCTTCAAGTCCTAGTTCGTTGACGACGGTGAGCGTGCCGCTGAGATTTGCGAAAACTTCAATCCGACCGCGAAACGGTTTGTCGTTGTAACGCACGGGCGCATTGCTCTCGTCGTCGGAAGCGAAAACTACCGGCGCACTCGAACGAAAAAGAGGCCCGGAAGAAGAAGGCGATAACGCAACTAGCTCGCGTGAGGGAAAGCCCGGCTTTGCAGTGAGACGAACGGGAGAATTGTTTGATCGTGAGTCGTCGTTCCCTGGCAATGGCCGATTAGAGTTGTCCACCCGCGATACTTCCGCGTCTATCCCCAGCGTTTCAAGTGTTGCTCTAAGTTCTTCGGCTTCCTCGCGCGACCGCGCTTTGTCTACGACAACACTCCAGGTATTTGTTTTCTGATCGGGTACTTCGTGGGCTTCTTCTCCCGTTGCCTTTTGAATTTCCTGTTCAATCTCCTCTGCTCGCTCTCTCGTCTCCTCGCCATTAATCGTCACGCGATAAAGAGATTCGGCGACTGCGCTTGGTATTGGAGAAAGTTGACGTGCCTCGACGCGAACCCTGGAACTGTCGAGCGCGACAACGCTCGTCTTGCCACTCGCATTCATCAACTTACCTGTCGTCGAAATCACTGCTGAACGCACGCTTGTGTTCAGCGCAACTCTTATCGTTGGTTCCGGTCCCGCAATAAGACTGGTCGTCGGTAGTTGAATCGGTGATGAAGGCGTTGGAGGTGGAACCCACTGAGGCTGCGACTCAGGCTGGGTTCGCCTCGGTCGGGTTTGTGCTGTTTGTGCAAGTATTGATGAGGAGACAAGCGAATGCAGGATGAGCAGCGTGGCCACACTCCGGGCGAGGGAACACATACCTTTCATTCCTTAAGCGGCGTTAGGTATCAGGGAGGGGCTCACCGCGAAGCGATAGTACTACAGAATCTTCAGGTCAAAAAGAAATCATTGGTCATATGTCATTTGCCATTTCTCATTTGTCATTTAGGAAGACCGGTTTCGAGTTGCAAGTTGTAAGTTCCAAGTTTTGAGTTTCGAATGACGTTTTCAGCAGCAGAATTCTCACAACCCCAGCCCACAACGCGAAACATGCAACTCAAAACTTGCAACTCGAAACTTGAAACTCGAAACTCGAGACCGGTCTTCCTAAATGACAAATGAAAAATGTCCAATGACAAATGACCAATGATCTGGTATAGACGGATCACACCCCCGCAAGTAAGCGATTGTTGAAGGCCGCCGGTTCGTACTCGGCGCGAATGAGGAGGTTAAGTCCTCTTGCGGCATACTACATCTCCCCGCTTTACATTCCTCGCTATTGTCGGGCTGGTCCTTAGTCTGCTTTTTGTCGGCTGCTTGCCTAAACCGCCCGCTGAAGTGGGCGGACTCAACATTACGTTGTACGGCTTCTCGATCATGAAAGAATCGCTCGAGAAAGCGATCTTCCCAGGCTTTACTGCCAAGTGGAAACGCGAACATGGTCAGGACGTTTCGTTCACATCATCCTTTGCCGGTTCCGAGACCGTGACGAATCAAATCTTGCAGGGAGCGCCGTCTCACCTGGCGATTCTCTCAATTGAACGTGACGCACAGCGATTAAAGACCGGCGGCTTTACGACGACTGATTGGCACACGTACCCGCATTTGGGAATCGTGAATAAAACGCCCTTCATCATTCTCGTTCGTAAAGGAAATCCGAAAGGAATCAAGGACTTCTCTGATCTAGCTAAACCCGGCGTTCGAGTTATCCATCCGGATCCAATTAGCTCGGGCGGTGCGCAGTGGTCCATCCTCGCTATTTACGGTTCCGAGCTCAAGAAGTCGGAGCAACAATCAGGCGAAGCTGACAAGACTCGTGCGCTACACACGCTGCAAGCAATCTGGAAAAACGTAATCTCAACACCAGCATCTGCACGTGAGGCGCGAACTACTTTTGAATTAGGCAACGGCGATGCACTGATCACGTATGAACTTGAAGGGTTATTGATGAAGGAGGCTAACGCTCCCGTTGAGATCGTTGTGCCACAGTCGACAATCTTCAGTGAACATCCGGCAGTGATCATCGACAAGAACGTGCCCTCAGAGAAACGGGCTGTCGTCGATGCCTTTCTTCAATACCTTTGGAGTGACGAAGCACAACAGGCGTTCGTGAGGTATCATTTTTATTCCGCCACTAACAATGCATTCAACGAGGCGAATAAGGAGTTCGGACACATCGAATTGCCTTTTGCGATCGACTACTTTGGTGGCTGGGACCGAGCGTATCCCGAGGTGATTGAACAGGTGTTTAGAGATCAGGTGCAGAAGGCGAAATAACGGCGAAAGACCAGATGAGCACCGTCATTCCCACAATGAGACACGTCCGCGGCTTCGACATCGTTCGGCCGTTGAGCGTTGGCCTGCTGGTTTTCATGATGTTGCCGTTGGTCTTTCTACCGCTTGCTTCAATCTTTATCTTCGGCACCAGCAACGGGCTTGATAAGTTTTGGGCGGCGCTAATGCAGCCGGAAGCTGTCTTCGCTCTGAAGTTATCGATGGCCACCAGTTTCTGGGCGACAGCGTTCAATGTCATTTTCGGTCTCTTCGCTGCATACGTCCTGTCTCGTTACAACTTTTGGGGTCGAAACGCGCTCATCGTCACTATCTCTTTACCAACGGCAATTCCCACTGCCGTCGCCGGCTTTGCACTACTTCTTTTGTGGGGTCCCTACGGAACACTGGGACGTCTGCTCACGCCGCACGGCATTCAGCTCATGTTCACCGCCGGCGCAATCATACTTGCGAACATCTTCGTCACGTTCCCGCTGGCCTTCGGCGTAATCAAACCTGTTTTCGACACAATGAGTCGCTCACTGGAAGAAGCATCGGCGACAATCGGCGCGACGCGCTGGCAGACGTTCTGGCACGTCACCTTGCCTTCATTGCGTGGCGCGATTGTTTCGGGTGCGCTGTTAACTTTCGCGCGCGCGGTTGGCGAGTTTGGTTCGACCATTCTCGTTTCCGGCAACCTCGCCGGACGAACCCAAACGGCCCCACTTTATATCTTCGCAAAATTCAACGAAGGACAAATCGAGGCAGCGAATGCCATTGCCATCGTTTTGGCACTCTTCTCGTTTCTCATTTTCAGCGTGCTATTTTTTGCTCGCGACTGGTTTGACGTAGACTGAAAGGCATCCGGTGAAGGCAAAAGAGAAGTTGGTCGAGGAACACAGAATGTCTGCATCGAGCGACAGTGCGCCGCCGATTGCCACGAGTGTCATTGGCGTGAGCAAGCGCTTCGGCAAGACCGGCGTGCTCGAGAATATCTCGCTCGAGGTCGCTGAAGGAGAGATCCTTGTCTTGCTCGGCGCGTCTGGAAGCGGCAAGACAACGATCCTCAGAATCATCGCGGGTCTGGAGCAGCCGAATAGCGGACGGATAATTCTGCATGGGCGGGACGTAACAGAATTGCCGGCGAGAGAGCGTGGCACAGGAGTCATTTTTCAGTCGTATGCACTGTTCCCGAAGATGACAGTGGAAAAGAACATTGGCTACGGGTTGAGAATTAGACGAAGAAGAAGAAAAGAAATACGCAAAACAGTCGACGAACTCTTGTCGTTAGTCCAACTTGAAGAGCACCGCAAAAAATATCCATCACAGCTGTCGGGCGGACAACAGCAGCGAGTCGCGATTGCGCGCACGCTAGCCTACAAACCGGAGGTTTTGTTGTTTGACGAACCGTTTGGAGCTCTCGACACGCAAACGCGCACGCACCTTCGACGCGAGATACGAGCTTTGTTGAGACGTGTCAACGTACCGTCGATTTTTATTACTCACGATCAGGAAGAAGCCCTCGAGCTTGGGGATCGTGTAGCCGTGATTAATAAAGGTCACATCGAGCAGATCGGAACGCCTTACGAGATCTATAACCAGCCGGCGACCGAGTACGTCGCAACTTTCCTCGGAGCTGCGAATATTCTTGAAGCGGTAGTAAGAGAAGGGTTTGTGGAAACTGAGTGCGCGAAGATTCCAGCGGAGCTTGATCCGAAGGTCTACAGTGCGGGAGATCGAATCAAGATCGTGTTTCGGCCCGAAGATGTCTTGCTCAGCCACACAGACTTCTTAAAGCCGGGCCATTTCAAACTTGCACCCGCACGCGTGGAAGAAGTTAGTTTTGTCGGGGCGTATGAACGATTGCGAGTTCGCCTGGAACAGCCAGGAGAAGAATGTGCCAATGGAGAGATGCCTTACTATCTAACAACAGAAACTCCTGAGAGACGGCCGCGATCCATCATTGCGACGAGGCCGAAACCCGAAGCGGTCGCCGCAAGATTGAAGATTGGTGATCGAGTAGTTGTCGCGGTGACGTCGTTTACGGTTTTGCGGAGTGCGTAAAACGTTGGGTGATCTTCAAGGGCTGGATATCTGGAGAAGACTGAGTGGTTCGTGTATTGAAGAATCTTCGTCAGCTTTGGCCTTCGCTATCTTTAGTTTTTTTACTGACTCTCGCGACGCCTGCCTCATCGCAAACTGCTTTAGACCAAACTGACACTCAGCAATGGAACGACGTGATATTTTCGCTTCCGATCTCGAAGCAAGTCGACTTCAACATGTTTGGCACACTTCGCTTCGGTCGCGATATCAGTAGGCCCGTTGACGAACGGTTCGGGGTTGGTGCGACATGGAGAATCGGACAGCTTCTCAGCTTAGTGCCTGCTTATCTGCACATTGAGACGCAGCCATTCGAAGGACGGAAATTACACGAGGATAGACTTAATATCGCTGCCATTCTGCGTTTCGAGGCACACCGGTTTCGATTTAGTGATCGAAATCTTGTTGAGCGACGGTTTAGATCTCCGGGAATTGTCTCGACGCGGTATCGAAACAGACTTCAAGTGGAGCATCCGGTCGGTCCTGACAAAATAAAACTGTCACTGTTTGCGAGTGATGAGGTCTTTTACGATTGGAGTGTGGACGACTGGGTTCGGAATCGTTTTGCGGCCGGCATTATCAAGCCGCTGAATAAGAACATCACGTTGGAAGTTTACTATCTTCGACAGAACGATGGTCGATCGCTGCCAGGTGATCTTCATGCGATTGGGACGACGTGGCGGATAAAGTTGTAGGTATACGACGTGAAGTTACGAGGCGTAATTATCTTTGGAGTCACTTTGCTGATCGGCTTGGCCTTGACGGGCTTTTTGGCAACTCGATCGCGAATGAGTTCTCGAGTCATAGATCACTGGGAAACAACAGACGGAAATATCGACATTCGCGTTAAAGCATATGCGGAGGATGGATGGGGACCGGTACTAGGTGCTTACTACGTCTTCGAGTCATCTAGACACGGTTCCGGTAATTGGCAAGAGATCATGACATTTCGCCACGATGATCCTCTGCCGATTCCGCGAGATCAGATCCGCTTTGTTAATGACAGGACAGCTTTTGTTTTTATGGGATGGATGTACGGTGTTACGACGGATGGAGGGATGAATTGGTCTGTGTGGTCGGCTCAAGAACATTATCCACAGTACAACTACGCTTTGATCGAATCGGTGCAGCTGGAGTCTACGGGCCACGGGATAATGAGACTCGACACATCGAGGAGCAACAAGATCCCGGATTTGATAACCCGTGATTACGGCCGACACTGGTGCTGTGAACGATAAACCTCGCAGCCTCCAGTTTGTCAATGAAGTTCCGAACAAGCGTCTAGACACCACCCGCTAAAGCGGGTGGTGTCTTAGCAGCGCTTGTCCAGCGCCTCCACCGCCATGCCATGAAACTGCCGCCTCACACTGTTGATATTGACGAACGGACGAGGGTGATTGTGAGTGCGGTTCGTCAACAGAATGAAAACTCTTTCGTGTTGAGGATCGATCCAACAACTAGTCCCCGTAAAACCTGTATGACCGAAGCTATCGGGTGGTAGGGCTGATCCCGCAGTTGATTCCGGACTCGCGGCGAGTTGCCACCCGATTGTTCGGGCTTCTTCAAGACCGGGCGTCATATTCTTTCTGAACATCTCGCACGTTTCTGCCTTCAACAACGTACTCCGTTTCGCCAAAAACTGTTGAGCCAAACGCCACGTCTCCTCGGCTGTCGAAAACAATCCCGCATGTCCCGCGGCGCCGCCGAGAAAGAAGGCGTTACCATCATGCACTTCACCCCAAATTAGCGCGTTGCGCCAGTTCTTATATCGTCCGGCCACATCGACTTCACACATGTCGCGCTCGTACGCATTTCCCGTCTCACATGCGGCAATGCCTGTTTGCAATGCTGCTTCAGGATTGAAGAAAGTGTGCTGAAGGACCAACGCATTGATGATCTCGGTCGTTGCTAACTGCGCGAGTTGCTCGTGGTGCGAAAGCCGTTCGACAAGAAAGCCGAGCGCGATGAAATTGAGATCGCTATAAATGACTCGTGAGCCCGGCTTGTATTCGAGGTCGAGATTCGCAATTGCCGGCAGGGCTCTCTCAGGATCATTCTCCGCCAGGATATAAAGCGGTCGCCAGGCGGGAAGTCCTGAAGAGTGCGTCAGCAACTCCCGTACAGTAATCATATGCTTGTCAGCGCGATCAAATTCCGCGAGATAATGAGAGACCGAGCTGTCGAGCGTTAACTCACCGAGCTCAACTCGCCGGCAACACAACAATGCTGTAACGAGAGGTTTGGTTAGTGAAGCGAGGTCGTAAATAGTTTGGGTTGTTGTTGCGATGCGGTAAGGCTCGATAACGGAGTGACCAATCGCATCAGAGAAGATCACCTCGTCGCCCTGGGCTATGAGATAAACAGCGGAAGGGAAGTCACCAGCCTCGATCCGCTGCGAAATAAACGCTGAAATGCCGTCATGCCGCATAGTATTTAGCCGCAGATTAACGCAGATGCACACAGATCTTAAAATGACTGCTGATTGCTTGAGCAGTTAAGTTTTATCTGTGTGTATCTGAGCTCATCTGCGGCTGATTGTCTTTCATCTTCCAGCCTCGCTCAATGCAGTGACGCCGGGATGCTGCGCGTGCTCTTCAATTCTCTCGAGCGCCCGAAGCGCAAGACCTAACGCGTTTCGGCCGTCGAGACCTGAAACAGCCGCAGGTTTTCCCTCTCGCGCCGCCTCCAGAAACGCGACTGTCTCTGCACGTAATGGTTCGATATCAACCACGTCGAGATTTTTCACATGCACACCCGGCCACGCGCCACTTGCTGTCGGCGGCGCCAGACTGCTGATTGATGCGCGTTTCGTCGTGTAGTCGATTGCGATGTAATCGTGTGGCTGAAAGAACCGCATCTTTCTGATTCGTTCGGTACCTACGCGCGACGCTGTGATGTTTGCAACTGCGCCGGAAGCAAACTCCAGCCGGGCATTGGCAGCATCGACTTTATTCGTAAGAATCGCAATCCCAACTGCGCGAATATCAGTCACCGGCACCTCTTCACCGACGAGCCACTGCACGATATCGAGATCGTGAATCATCAGGTCTAGCACGACATCAATATCGAGTGAGCGCGCGGTAAATGCACCGACGCGATGGATTTCGAAATAAACCGGCTTACGAACGTGGGGGCGCAACGCGACCATCGCGGGATTGAAGCGCTCGAGATGGCCCACCTGCAGAACTGCTTTTCCCGCTTGGGCTGCGGCGATCATGCGGTCTGCTTCTCCGAGCGTTCGCGAAATAGGTTTTTCAACCAGCACATGTATTCCGCGACTTAGGAGCTCACATGCGATATCGCAATGTGATTCAGTGGGAACAGCGAGGCTTACCGCATCAACTTTACCAGGTAGATCTCGCCAGTCTGTGGTCCATTCAGTTTTGCTCTCACTACTAACCTCATGAGCCAACTTCTCGTCGAGATCACACACTGAGACGAACTGCGACAGACCTTCAGACGCTAACGTCGCGTGAATGCGTGCGTGTTGTCGACCGAGATGGCCGACGCCGATGACAGCGGTGCGAAAGGGCATGGTTTACTGTTCAGTGCTTTTCGACTAGTTTATCGCTTCACATTTGTGCAACTTACTACGCGGAGCTGACTATACTTGCAACCTTCTGCGCTTGCCAAGCGACTCTTCATTCTACTTTTTCTAATCATCGTCGCCTTTTATTTCTACGATCTCGGACGAATGCCGCTCGTCGGTCCTGACGAGCCACGCTACGCGCAAGTCGCGCGTGAAATGTTCGTTCGTGGTGACACGATCACACCAACTCTCGGGGGTCGCACGTGGTTCGAAAAGCCTGCCTTGCTCTACTGGTTGATGATCGCTGCCTACAAACTCTTCGGCGTGACCGAATTGTCAGCACGGCTTGGCCCGGCACTCTGCGGACTGCTTACGGTTCTCGCGGTCTGGCTCCTTACTCGTAACTTCGAAGCAAAGCAGACTGAATCTGCCGGGTTGAGTTGGTGGAGCACGATGGCCGCGGCGACCTGCTTCGGCATCATTGTCTTTTCGCGCGCCGCATCTTTCGACATCGTCATAACAATGACGCTGACGTGGGCATTCGCTTTGTTCTTTCTTTATGAACAGGCCGAAAGTTCGAAGAACAAACGCTTGCTGTTGATGGGCTTCTACGCAGCAGTTGGCTTATCGCTGTTGGCTAAAGGCTTGATTGGTGTCGTGATTCCTGGCGGCGTTATCGGTCTTTATCACTTGATCGCGCGCAAGAGACCTTCTCGTGAGTTGATCGTGAGTTTGTTCTGGGGCTTGCCGATATCGTTGCTGGTCGCGGCCGTTTGGTATGGCCCGGTTATTTCGCGACACGGTTGGCACTTCATCGACGACTTCTTCGTGCAACATCATTTTGCGCGCTATCTTTCAGACAAATACCAGCATCCGCAACGGATCTACTTTTACATTCCGATGATCTTGATGTTGACCATGCCGTGGACCGGTTTTCTGATCGATGCGTTTGCTCGGCTACGGTTTCGCAAAGCTGAGGTGACAAATCCTGCTATGTCGCTGAATATCTTCGCCGCGAGTTGGATCATCTTTCCGTTGGTGTTTTTCTCTTTCTCCGGTTCGAAATTGCCGGGCTACTTACTTCCCGCCATCCCCGCTGCGGCTATTCTCATCGGCGAACGAATGACACGCTTGACGGCAGGAGCGGGCTCGCGCTGGCCCATCATCGCAAGCGGTGTCATCGCGCTGGTTCTTGCGGGGACGGGCATCTATTACTCATTCACTTTCGGCATGCCGGCTGTGCGTACCGCGTTCTTAATCAGTTTTCCAATTGTCGTGGCAGGATTATTCGCGGTTACCCTTTCGCGCTTAAAGACTGCTGCGATGATGGCCATCGCCTTCGGCAGTATTCTCACGCTCACTCTTGTTGTGCGTTTTGTCGCGGTTGATTTCGCCAAGCGACAATCTGCGAAGCAGTTGCTCGCAATTGCCGACACTCGTGGTTTTGGTTCTGCGCCTCTCTTCATTCGCAGGGACGATCGCAGTCCGGAGTTTTATGCGGGCAAGCAAGTTGTTTATGGAGCTGATGGAGAGCCCGCACGTCTCGAAGAACTAGCCGACATGATTGCGGAAACAAAACGGCGAGGCGAAAGAATATTGGTACTGGTTCCAGTTGAGTATCTCAACCAGTACGGCACAACGCAGGTTGAAATCATTGCCGACAACGGAACTCACGCTTTGCTAGCGACGAAGCTTGTGAATTGATTGAAGATTGTTGATTGAAGATTGTTGATTGCCGCGATTAACCCATCAGCACTGCCCAATCTACAATCTTCAATCAACAATCTTCAATCATCTAAGGTAGGTATCAAAGAAATCGATCACCACGCGGTCATAAGCCTCACCCTGTTCGCCGGTTGCTGATGGCACGCTGAATCCACTCAGCGGTAGTCCGGTGCGCGCTTCCACATTCGCTTTGTTCGCAAAGCAGCTCTGCAACGCAGCGGTCGAGTCTTTTAGGCTACCAGCGTCAGCGCCTGACAATAACAACACATGCTGATCGCGC
Source organism: Pyrinomonadaceae bacterium (assembly GCA_035491875.1). Lineage (GTDB taxonomy): Bacteria > Acidobacteriota > Blastocatellia > Pyrinomonadales > Pyrinomonadaceae > PSRF01. Next base: position 13,466 of record DATJKB010000514.1, read on the forward strand.
AACGACGCCGCAAGCTGACACGCTGTCGTGTTGTCGTAGTTACCAAAAAACGAAACCCAGGTCGCCAATCGTGAAAGCGTTTGCAACAGTCCAACATCAACCCCCACACACTTGGTCACGCTTTGACGCAAAAGCTCATTTGGATTTGGCGGAATGGAATCAAGTACAACAACTTTTATTTGCGCATCAGCGCCCGCGGCTTTCAAAGCTGCATAAGCTCCAAGTTCGACTCCGTACACTCCGAAACGATCCCCAACCAACTTGTTCTTGCTGTCTGACTTTGCGTTGCGGAGAAAGTCGATTGCGGCAAGTAGATCCTCGCCTTCGCGCGTGCCGAAGGAAGTTCTTTTTACCGGCGGAGACATTCCGTGTCCGCGCAAGTCAGGCCACAGTATGGTGAAGTTGGTGGTCTCGTTGATCTTTACTCCGAGATTGAACAGGAACGATCGGTCGGTAGCATACCGGTGAAGAAGAATCACTGCCGGCGCACCTTCAGCCCCCTTCAACAACCAGCCGCGCGCTCGCGTCCCGTCAGGGTTGGACCACGTTTCGTCACTGACTTTTAAAACTCGTCCACTTATTCGTTGGAAACCCTCGGGAGTAAGCAGGTAGGGCCGCTTCGTAGGAGCTGTGGTGCAGTAGACGACATAACCAAGAGCGCCAACGAGCGCCAACAAAACTATCAACGCGATAGGCAGGAGTGAGCGAAAAAGTCTTTTTCCGAGTTTCCGCCGAGGCGACATTAGTGTTAGCGACTGAGGTTGTCACCAAGGTGAAGTCTAAGTAGTGCTTGTTCAGTCTCCACCCGCGATTCCTTTCCGACTCGCGACATAATAGTCTTCCGGGGTGTTGATGTTAACAAAAAAATTTTCTGACCCGGATAGATCT
>DATJKB010000515.1:0-7700 GCA_035491875.1 Pyrinomonadaceae bacterium
GGTCACATTCCCAGGATTCGTCCCAATCCATTTACATGGACCAGTCGGCACCGTACCTGTCCATGTTTGCGCGGATCCATCCGTGTCAGCTTGTGCGATTACTTGCTCTGCGACTCGCAGGCCCAACGCTTTTCCAGCGAAGTGATCGCTCGGAAACTGAACGCCAGCGCGTACCCTGGACCATCCTGCTTCTTCGGCCATCGCATTAAACGAAGCCGCCTCCGCCGGTAAGAAATGCGCAAGCACGGTGGCTGCCGCATATGCTGTGGCGGAATGCTCTGACGGGTAGGATGGACTGTTCGGAACTGAAACTGCAGTGGATAATTTGTGATCCCATTCACTCGGCCGGCGCCGGTTGTAGAAATATTTTGATTCCCACGTCGCGATCGTCGCGTCATACATTGCCAGAGCCACGTATGTATAGACGCGATGTGGGAAGGCGGTTGTTGCAGTTCCTGCCAATATGCGCGAGCTAATCAAATCGATCCAGCGATAAGCCGGAGCTCCCGCATCCCAGAACGCAATTTGCTGTCGAACTTGTTCATCGTTTTGACTAATCAGGTCCGCTAGCGATCTCAACTCGTCTTGTGTGTCGGCTGGATTAGGCGGTTGGGGCACGCGGTAATCACGGCCAGAGGAGATAACCCAGGTCCGCCAGTTACCTGCGTTAGGTTCGATTTGATCTGAATTTGGCAAACTCAACCGGCTATGGTTGTCTGGCTGCGTCGCATGCGCGCAAACGTTCAGCGACTGAGTGAGAACCAAACAGACGAGTAGTGTCGCAACTACACTGTCTTTCATGAGAATACTCCTTTCGAGAAAGAGGATCGTGCTCACTGACTAACGCGACATTTTTGAAGAGAACCCGACAACACGAAAATTCCTTCCTTGCAAGAGAATTCATTTTGTCGTGATTACGCCGGGTGACCTTATGCGTGAATACAAATGTCCGCGAGTGACGAAGCTTAGGAAGATCTGATTAAGCGAACGCCATTCTGTTCCGTTCGCGGTAGCGGATGGCCAAACTAAAGCGCAGTGGAGTGACGTTGGATGCTGAGTCCTGGGCCTCCGCTACCGCGAACGGTACTGAATACCGATCCCGGGACGATAGCGCTTCCATAACTCTTTCTTGACAACGAATGCGAAAGGGTAGAAAAAGGTGGGGCGAGAGCACCCAGTCCGATGACCTCTTCAAGCAACAGTGTTTCCCAGTTGCTGATAGCCTGGAGCCAAGGTGACGAGCTGGCGTTGGAGCAATTGACGCCGTTGGTTTACGACGAACTTCATCGTTTGGCCCGTCGCTACATGCGGCGTGAAAGTCCTGGGCATACTCTTCAAACTTCCGCGTTAGTTAACGAGGCGTATCTCAGACTAATCGATCAAAGAAATGTTAGCTGGCAGAACCGCAGTCATTTCTTCGGCATTGCGTCGCAATTGATGCGGCGCATTCTCGTGGACCATGCGCGTTCTCACGGGCGCCAGAAAAGGGGAGGCAACGCACAGAGACTGTCGCTTGACGCTACAGCCGTTTTGACTAAAGAATCCAGTGTGGATTTAGTGGCGATCGATGAGGCATTGACCAAGTTAGCGGAGCTGGACTCACAGAAAAGTCGAATCGTAGAGATGAAGTTTTTTGGCGGACTTACCAATGATGAAGTTGCGGAATGTCTTAACGTTTCCTCGCGAACGATCGAACGTGAATGGCGCAAATCGAAAGCCTGGCTGAAAGGCGCGTTGGAATAAATCTCAGGTCGAGGGCGCGCTGTCGTCGAGCCACTTCACAAACCTCCCCCAATGTCACTTTCATGAAGCGTGAACGCTGGAATCAGATTGATAAATTACTGGATGCAGTGCTTGAGCTGCCGCGAGCTAAGCGAGCCGCGTTTCTCGATGAAGCCTGCGCCGGTGACGAAGAACTGCACAAGGAATTAGACGCCCTGCTCGCCTCCGATGATGGCGCAAGCCGTTTTCTCGAACAACCTGCGTTGGAATTAGCGGCCAAAGAACTGGTGGACAAGAAAGAATCAATGTTGGGTCAGAGCATTGGTCATTACAAAATCGTCTCGCAACTTGGTGCCGGCGGGATGGGGGAAGTTTATCTAGTCAGAGACACGAAGCTCGACCGAAAAGTCGCTTTAAAAATACTGCCACCGGAATTGACTGGCGATCGCCATCGCATGCAGCGTTTTGTTCAGGAGGCAAAAGCTGCGTCTGCCTTAAATCACCCGAACATTCTTACCATTTACGAAATTGGCGAAGGTGACGGTCAACTTTTCATCGCCACTGAATTTATCGACGGCATGACATTGCGCGAGCGGTTGAGCTCTCCGCTCGAAGTTGAAGACGCCCTGAACATCGCCATTCAGATTAGTTCCGCTTTGGCCGCTGCGCACAAAGTCCACATCATCCATCGCGACATCAAGCCGGAGAACATCATGATTCGCCGAGAGGATCAACTGGCGAAGGTTCTCGACTTCGGCTTGGCGAAGATAACTCCGCAGAGATCTTCCGATGTCAAAGCTGATTCAGGCGTTGACACACTACTTGCGAATACACGACCAGGTGTTGTCATGGGGACAGTGGCTTATATGTCGCCGGAACAGGCGCGCGGCGACAAGGTGGATGAGCGCAGCGACATCTGGAGTTTGGGTGTCGTGCTCTACGAGATGATCGCAGGCTGCTCGCCATTCGTAAGCAACTCATCGAACGAAATTGTTTCGTCGATTCTTTCGAAGCATCCTGTGCCGCCGCTTACTCGTTTCGCGAATGACGTGCCTGAACGTTTGCAGGAAATCATCGATAAGGTGCTGACGAAGAACAGAGATGAGCGCTATCAGACAAGTAAGGATCTTCTAATCGACCTGAAGCGGCTAAAGCAAACGTTGGAAACTAAGGCTGCCGTCAAACGCAGCACCTCACCCGATCAGCTGGAAGTAGTTGCCTCTCGCGGAATCACGACTGATGCCGGCGTTTCTAACACACAATCTGCTTCGAGCGCGGACTCTATTGTGAGTCAGGCAAATAGTCACAAGAAGGCGGCCATTGTGATGGCGGCAGTCCTGTTACTCTCAATCGGTGCAATTGTGACAGTCTATATCTCACGCCATCGCAGTACCACGGTTGGCGCAAACGCGATTCGTTCAATTGCGGTCCTTCCGTTTGTTAATACTGATTCGGATCCTGACACTGATTTCATTGCGGATGGAATTACCGATAATATTATTGAACGCCTATCACAACTTCCCAATCTAAAGGTGATGTCACAGACTGCGGTATCCCACTACAAAGGTCGTCAGATTGATCCGCGCACTATCGGAACTGAGCTTACGGTCGAAGCCGTTCTCACTGGCCGTCTCATCAAGCGAAACGATGCACTCACTATCAGCCTCGAATTGGTCAATGCTAACGACAACAGCCATATCTGGGGCGAACAATACGACCGGAAGCTATCCGAGCTTATGGTCTTGCAGCGAGAAATTCCGCTTGACGTGTCGGACAAGCTCCAAATGAGGTTAAGTGGCGAGTCAAAAGAGCGCTTGACGCGCTCCCATACCGACAACCCCGAGGCTTATCAGCTTTATTTGAAAGGCCGCTATGCTTGGGAGAACCACACACAGGATGGCGTAAAGCAGGCTGTTCAGTATTTTGAGGAGGCTATCAAGAACGATTCCAACTATGCACTCGCATATGCGGGACTTGCCGATGCTTATATGTTCGGGATAGGGAGGGAAGTCGCACTAGAACTCTCCCAAAAAGAAGCCCATCGCCGAGGAAGAGAGGCCGCGACAAAAGCACTCTCTATTGATCCCCAACTGGGTGAAGCGCATGCCGCTTTAGGACAAGTTATTCTCCTGGACGAGTGGGATTTTTTGGGCGCTGAACGAGAGTTCAAGCGAGCCATCGAGCTGTATCCCAGCCATGCGGAGGCCCATCATGAGTATTCGCACTTGCTGTTAATGTTGGGTCGGATCGATGAATCATTCGTCGAGAGCAAAAGGTATCTGGAGCTCGATCCCGTTTCCTACGAGCCGATCGTTCACCTCGCTTATCACTATCTCTACGCGCGTCGCTACGATGAGGCGATACGGGAATATCAAAAAGCCCACGAGTTGTATCCCGACGTAAACCCGATCACCCATTTCCGCCTTGGCGCGGCCTACTACCAGAAGGGGATGTTTAAGGATGCAGTAGCAGAATACCTACAATGGCTCGCAGGCACAGGATACCCGCCTGACAAGATTGGTGAGTTAAGAAAAGCGTTCGCCATCTCCGGCATCCGGGGTTTTTATCAAAAACTGATCGAGCAGTTAAAGGCGAAATCCCAAACGGAGCAAAGTTTGGTGGATATTGCGGAATTTTATGCCCGCCTCGGGGAAAAGGATCAAGCCTTCGCATGGCTGGAGAAGGCGTACGTTCACCATTCGGACGGGCTGCTGCGTCTCAAGGAAGAACTAGGTTTCGATAACCTCCGCTCCGACCAGCGGTACGCAGACCTACTGCGCCGGATCGGCCTGCCACAATAACCAGGATCAAAAGCTGCCGGAGGTTAATAATATCTCACTAACGAGACCCAGCTTCTCGGTCTGCTGTTATCGAAGATGTAAAAGCCGCGCGCCCCTCTACCCAAGCGCAAGCTCTCACCTTCGCAATTTCACTCCCCCGATGCTGTTGTCCTTCTGCGGAAGATTTCTTCGAACCTTCAACTTGGAGCGTCGCTGGGTCGTGAGTGCTGGTTCATTTTCAACTTTCTGCGCAACCTCCGCGTCTTCTGCGCCTCGGCGGTTATGTAAGTTGAGGCGGAAACCGCAAGAGACGCAGAGAACGCAGAGGTTGCGCAGAGAGTTGATCCATAAACTGAACCAGTTCCGGGTCACGACTTCTATTGACGCGTCACACGCGTCTCTGACTCAACCCTGGGCCTAGTCGTATGAGACCATTTAGCCAGGCAGATGGAAACGCATCCACACATGGCTCGGCGCGAATGCGCCTAAGGGTTACGGCCAACTGCGGCCAGGAGCCACTCGCGAATCGATCTCAGCGGCCGAGGAAACGATGGGCCAACAGCTTCCCGCGGACGTCAGCGCATCCTACCTGGTACACGACGGACAAGTTGACGAACCGGGACTAATCGGCGGCGAGGGATGGTGCCTGTTCTCACTGCGTGAGATCGTCGATCACTGGCAGCAATGGTCCCACTCGCAGGATCGCGGCCGGTTGCCGATCGCGCGGGGCGGAACAGGCGATTACATCTTTCTCGACCAATCAGGCAGCGTGATGGTCCAGCGTCGCGACCGCGATGTACCGGATACAGTAGCTCCATCGTTTCACTCCTGGCTGGAAGACTTTGCAGACAAGCTCGACACCGATGAGTTTGCATACTCCGAGCGAGATGGCTGCGTCATGTACGCCGACGAGATCGATATCGATTAGGCGCTTGTCCGATCTTGTACTGAACGGGAACGCGAAGCGACCGAATTCAGTATCGTTCGTATCCAGGGATCAAGTTTCGGTAGACGATCTTGTGAAGTGGTTACCTGTTATTGGCCTAAAACCGCTAGGCACGATCTTTGAATAGCGCTGTCGTTATGTAGTGTGTGGTCTCTTTTTGGGACCATAACCATTCACGATAACTTGCAGCGGAGGTCAATATGTTTCCTATCGGCGATGACGATTCGGCGGAAAGGACAGTGCCCGTAGTCACCTACGCACTGATCGCGCTTAACGTCCTGGTCTTCTTTCTCGAATTAAGCGGCGGCGACCCTTTCATAGAGCGTTGGTCGGTCGTCCCGCGTCGACTTACACAAAATCCCGGCGGCGATTTTATAACCGTCTTCACCTCCATGTTCATGCACGGCGGGTGGCTACACCTGGCCGGCAACATGCTTTACCTCTGGATCTTCGGCGACAACGTGGAGGACCGTTTCGGGCACGCCAAATTCGCGCTGTTCTACCTGCTCTGCGGGATAGCGGCGACATTCGCGCAAGTGGCTGTCAGTGCCGGATCGAGCATTCCTAACCTTGGCGCATCCGGGGCTATAGCCGGCGTACTAGGTGCTTATCTCATTTTGTTCCCGAGGGGACAGGTAAGAGTGTTAATGGGTCGAGGAGTAGTGCCAATGCCGGCATTGGTGGTGATTGGAATGTGGATCGTCTTGCAATTCATAAATGGGGTCGGGTCAATCACGCAGTCGGCTGAGACCGGTGGAGTGGCTTACATGGCCCACATCGGAGGCTTCGTGGCAGGACTGGTTCTCACGTTCCTTTTTGGCGGCCGGAGGATTGCAACACCGGCTCGATACTCTTGATACTAAGGTCGTGGCGCCCCGATGGACCCGTCAGGGGCGCCATGTTTATATAAACCTGGCCCAATACAACATCACTCACTCTTTTAGAGCCCACGCGTATTCCAGGTCGAATGCCAGACCTCACACCCAGTGATCTTTTAGAGCTAAACTAGTAGTCACTTGACGCTCGGCCGAGTACTAGAGGCTGGTGTTAAGGTGTGAAAGTATCACGCATGGGATCTGTCCGCTATAAAGAGATTAAGGTGACGCTCTCTGCTGCAACCTTCTCCAGGTTGGAGCAAGCCAACCCATTTAATAGAGGCCGGGCTGCTGACCAGGCCATCGAGGTGATACGAGCCGCGCTCTACACGATGTATCCTCCTCGCACACCTGACGAGTGGAGGGATGCGAGGAAGTTTCAAGGTATAGGAAGGCACATTCTAATTTTTTGCTATGACGTAGTTTGTTACTTGCTGCGCAAGTTGATGGGTAGGGATGATGACCGTGGAAGATATCCTAATGAGGTCGCACAGCCATTTGTTGCGCTCACGCTGAAGATTCCCATCGGGCTCGTACATTGTATAGAGAAGGTTGCCCAGGACCAGGCGAGCACCATTCCTGAAGCAACGGTCTATGCAATCGAGTACGGACATCGTGTGTTGGATTCACAGGACCCTCTGGACGGACGCAAAATTTGGCGTGATATCCGTTGCGCGATCTGGAAGCGCCTTGTCAATGTTGACCGTGTCTAACGAGCGCTAGACCAGACTCCTCTACGAGAGGCTACTCTTGGCGATTCGTCGTTCGATGCGAGCCCGTTCAAGCGCAATGGCAGGTTGATCAAATGGATTACCTGATTGCAGCGATATTCGGCAGAAGGGCTTTGGGGCAACTCTCCTCCGACGACTATAAGGATTGGGCGGGTGAGATGTTGTTGCAGAGCTACGATTCACGTTCGCTCCGTATCCTCGCAGGCTTAGACAGATTTGTTAACACAATCGAGGCGGAAGATTACTTCCTCCGAGCAATAAATGAGCTTAATCTGCGTCCACCGGATCGGGACGCCGCTATCCGCGCTTACGCCTGCGAAATCGCTCAGCGGGTGGTCGACGATATAATCCTCGCCCAAGACGGCGTCCGGTGGCTGTTTCAAATCTGTATCGCCACGGATTACGCGCGCGACTTTGTGATTTGGTTTGAACTTGAAGACGCCCTCGACAGCCTTCGACATGGTCAATACCCATTCACTTATGAATCCGCCACCTTGGACAATTTCGACGAAATAGCTAAACGGGAGGCGGCAAATTTCGTCGCATCATTATTTCCACGCAGCGCAACCTAACAATGTGTAACGAGTGCGTAAAGATCTGCGAAGACATTCTAGTCACAAGTGCTGGGAGCTAACTGACCGCTAAG
>DATJKB010000516.1:0-4840 GCA_035491875.1 Pyrinomonadaceae bacterium
ACGCGTGTGAACGACGAACCTACCAGGGCCGCCACCATGGCTTGGGCCTTGGCGCGGAAGGGCGCAATGATTTCCAAGTGGAGATGGCCCAGTCTCGATCAGCTTGTTCTACGTAACTGATCACGCAGGTCGCAACGGAGCCATCAACACAAGTAATGCCTTTAAGATCGAAACCGGTGTTCGTCTGGGTGATCTGAGCTCCGGCCTTCAGCCCTGGTTCATCGAATGAGTGGCGCTCTGCTTCGGAAGGTGGCAAAAGTTTCCTCGAAGCCGTGGAGAAGAGCGTCGCGGCGGGAACGGCGCCGTTTGCATCGGCAACCGTCATGGAACTCACGTAAACGCATAGCGGCCCTGCATGCGCCTGCCAACTGTCCTCGTTATCGATCTCGGTGAGGTGACGCGGTACCAGGATCGTCCAGCGTCCCGCCCGACATTGCTTGGTCGCTTCCGTCATTCCCGCGCTCTACTGTCCAAAAGCGTAAAGGCTATTCTCGGTTCTCACGTAGATGTTCCCATCGGCTAACGCAGGAGTGGCCAGGATGGCGCCGTCAAGCTTGTTTGTGGCCAATACTTTCAACTGTTCACCAGCCTCCAGCACAACTACGACGCCCTCTTCGGACGCAATGTAGATCTTGTTGTCAGCGGCGACCGGCGAGGAATAGTAAAAGCCCGGCGCTCCCAGCCGTCCGCTATAGACCAACTCGCCTGTCTTCGCCACCCGACAATAAACAATACCGCTATTCAGGAACGTATAGAGTCGTCCGTTGTAATACAGAGGCGAGGGAACACCGGGCACACCTTTCCTCTCCGACCAGGCCACGTTCGTCTGGCTGACTTCGCCCTTGCCGCCAGGACGCACCGCCGTGACGCGCGCCGAGTTGTTCGCGTAGATCTGAGCAGCGCGTTCAGGATTCCGTTGTTCAGCCGCCTCTTCTAAAATGATGTCCGGCGCGGCGAAAAACAGCAGACCGGCGCCGATGACAGGCGTGCTTTTCCCGCACGGTGGCAGTCCTCCTACCCACCATCGCTCCGCTCCATCCGCAAGGTTGTACGCCATCAGACGTTGGTTAGGCTTAAAGTCACCTCCCAGTACGACAATCTCATCGATCCCGTCGTGACTCCAATGCACAGGAGTGGACCACCCGTACTGAAACATCGAGCGATCAGTCTTCCAGACTGTTTGGCCGTTGCGCCGATTCACGGCAAGCAGGTAGGCGTCTTTCCCTTGATGATTGAGCACCAGCAATTCACCGGCGAGGATCGGTGACGCTACCGCGCCGTAGGGATTTTCCGGCATGGGAAACCGCCTCTCCCATTTCAGATTCCCGCTCAGGTCGTAACATAACAAACCGTAAGACCCGAAATAGACATAGACCCGCTCCCCATCGGTGACAGGCGTGGAGCCGGCGGGGCTACTGATCTCATGGACCTTTTCGATCTGTTCTGGAGAAACGGCACGCCGCCACAGGATCTTGCCCGTGCTCCGGTCTATACACAGCGTGGCGAGTTGTTTCTTCGCCGGATCAAATTCCGTGAGGAAAATGCGTTCAGCCCAAATGATGGGAGACGACAGTCCAGGCCCCACAGTAGTCTTCCAGCGAACGTTTTTGTCTGGTCCAAACTCAACGGGAGGTTTGCCTCCGCCGAGTCCCGAGGAATTCGGTCCTCTAAACTGCGGCCACCACACCTTGCCGCTCTGCTGTGCCACGACCGCGAAGTTCGACAGAACGACAATTGCCAGGAGAGTGATCCAAGAAGCTCGTCTCATGATGGACTCCTGTCTGTAACTTTCAAATTAAGAGCAGCGCTGTTGGGCGTTGTCGAACGGAGCAGCTGAGCGCCCGCGGTTCAACGCCTCCAGTCGCTTGTTAGCTATCGTTCATTCTGCGGCGGCATGTAACCCCAGAACATCAGGATGTTCCCGTCGAGATCCTCGACATCCATCTCAAAGACATTCGGGTCCCAATGCACCTTGAACGGCGCCTTCGTGATCTTCGCTCCAGCCGCGAGGAATTCACGGTGCAGGGCGTCAAGCGCAGGCCGCTCCACCAAATCGTTCAACGTCAGACTAATGACACTTGGCACTCCCGCTTTCGGGAAATACGTCTTGTTGTCGAGAATCAGTTCCACTCCGCTCCGACTGACTTGAGCAATGGCCGAGTCCGGTCCTCCCTCATCCCAGTCCTTGTCGAAACCGAGCTTGTCACAAAAGTATGCAATGCTTTGAGCGACGTCGCTGACGCGAAACACGGTACGAGCCCAAAGCTTGCCACCGGTGGGTCTGGCTGCTGCCATAGTAAAAATCTTTCTCGGGCCCTCAACGGTCAATCATCGCCTGACGACTTCACGTTCAAGCGATTCGCTGTGAGGTTATTTTCAATCCTACCACCCTATATTATCCCGCTCGTCGCTAATCGTGAATTACGTGGTGCACTAACCAACAGAATTTTATTTGCGATCTATCTCATTCAAGGCTGGAGAGATTCGCCTTGTTTGATGCGTAGTGCAATGGTCTTGACGTTTGCGAAATCTGTCAGCGGATTGCCAGTTAACACGAGAAAGTTGGCTTCATAACCATCTTTGAGATATCCAATCTTGCGTCTGGGAAAAATAGTAGCCGCCGTCGCTTCACACCACATCTTCAGCAGCGTGAGATTATCGAAAGCCTGAAGTTTTGCGAGACTGAGCGCTTCGGCTAATGCTGTTTGCCGGAAACTATCACTGCCGACGGCGATAGACACCTTATGTTTCCGCAGAAGGCTTAGGTTTTGAATCAGCATCGAGCGCACTGCTAAGCGATCACGTTCATTGTGCTTCGCATTGAACGTTTCCTCGACCGTCTCTCCAATCGTCGTTACCACGACAATCTTTTTCTGCCCCGCGAGTTTGGCATCAGCTTCTGAGATCTGATAGCGCGAAAGATTTGTGTAATTTGCGATATCGTTTCTGTCCGGTCTGAAACCAGGCAGATGGTTGATCTCATCAACGCCTGCCGTCACGGCATTGTGAAAATCGGCAGAAGTTTCTACGTGCGTTGAAACGCGCAGCCCATGACGATGGGCCGTGCGCACGATTGCAGGAAGAACAGCGGGATCGAGACCTTTCCAACCGTCGTATGCTTTGTCGTCCTTGCGTTTTGCGTACTCTTCGGAATAGAGCAAATACGTCTTGATGAAGTCAGGCTTGCCCGCGATGATTATCGGCCACTTGTGTTCGAGATCCGTGGTGTTGTCGATGATGTAATAGAAGCCACCTTCACCATCTTCGGGTTTGAAGCCACGTTGAGGTGTCACGATCTCAACCGGATGGCCGCCTGAACCAGTTAGACCGCCATTTGAGAGTACTCCGTCGACACTGTTGGGAAGATTGATTCGCGCTGAGGTGGGTTGCTTTGATCTGAGCAGGCTATTCGGATTCTTGACGTAAAAAATTCCTGCTTCAAGATACATCTTATTAACTCGCGCAAAACGTTCGTCGCTGGACCAGTCGAGGTTGTGATTGTGAGCTTCTCCAAATGGCGGCACCACGTATTTGCCGGAGAGATCAAAAACGCGATCGACTTGCGCGGGTCGCTTGCTGGTCAAGGTTCCAGCAACTGAATAAAACGTCCGGCGATCAAACTTCTCTCCGTCGAACCAGTTTCCATTAGCGAACTCATAGTTGTGATGGGTCGAAACCTGTGCCCGCGCAGAGAAACTGGCGAGCAGAAGGATAAGTAAAATGGCTTTCGTCATGAGTTCTCCTACGTTTATCCAACACCACCGGACAAAGAATTATTGCATCAACTTTGAGGGTGCGGCGTTCAATCCTATAGGATAGTTGGACTCGCCAAGCCGCGGACTTATCGGAGGTCACGATAATGAGACTAGCTCTAATTCTTTTTTCCGTCCTGACCAGTCTCTCAATGTTTGTTACGCAACAGAGGCCGCCTGCGATATGTCGCGGGAAATCACTTCCGATCACGTTATTGCCTGGTCCGAAAATGACGGTGCTTGTCTCTTTGCCGCTTCGCTTTGGCGGAACGAGGGAACCCCCGCGCCCTTGGGTTCACAGTTTTCCATCTGACAAGCCGCTTCGTCTGGTTATTCACAGTCGCGACGAATTCAGTGATTTCTGGAAACGGTTAACGGCTCCTGTTCCACCGGGAGGTTGGGTGCCACCACTTCCAGAAATCGACTTTTCGAAAGATATGATAGTCGTTTCGGCAATGGGATCACGGCCGTCGTCGGGCTACTTGATCTTTATTGACGGCGCTTGTGAGGTTGATGGTCAAGTCGAAGTATTCGTTAGCAGTGTCGAAGATGGGTGTGGCGCCGAACTGGGGATTGTGACCTATCCCGCTGATGCGGTTCGGTTACCGCGAAGCGATTTGCCTATTGTGTTTCGCGATACTCAGATCGGTTGCACTGAGTGGCTTAATCTACGCAAGCGATCGTCACACGGCCCTGGATAAAAATTGCGTAAGAACTCGCGAGCAGCACTTTGTTTCTGACAAGCGAAGGTCACGATAATGAAACTAGCTTTAATACTTTTCTCCGTCCTCGTCAGTCTCTCGTCGTGGTTTGCTGGGCAAGAGAAGCCTCCGATCTTATGTCGCGGGAGATCGCTTTCGATCACACTGTTACCTGGTCCGAAAATGACGTGGGACCTGCAGGTACCTCTTCGTTTTGGTGGGACCAGAGAATTACCGCGTCCTCCAATTACCGGTTTTCCCTCTGAGAAAGGGTTTCGTGAGGTCATTAGGAATCGCGAGGAATTCATTGATTTCTGGAAACGACTTCACGGGCGAGTTCCGCCGGGCGGTTATGTAATGCCGCTTCCGGAAATCGATTTCTCGAAG
>DATJKB010000517.1:0-9105 GCA_035491875.1 Pyrinomonadaceae bacterium
TTTCCTTCATAAGTTGCAGCAAAAAATAGATTTTATTGACCGTGCCAGCGGTGCCGCGCTATAGTCGAAGCCGCGTAGATGCTCGTTCCTACGCGTTCCGCTCACGATTCCACTGCCCCTTCTGGCTTTAGAATACTCAGAAAACTCCAGAAACCTCTGTAGTCTCACTGAAAGGCTGCCTTTATCTCATGTCGTTGAAAATCGACGAACTCCTCCGAGTTGCGACTGGTCATGGAGCGTCGGATCTGCATTTGAAAGTAGGCGTTTTCCCGGTAATGCGGATTGGCGGCGAGCTTCATCCGGTTGGCGACGCCCCTCGTCTCAAAGCCGAGGACACGCTGGATATGGCATTCGCTATGATGTCGAACCGCCAGAAACAGCGATTCAAAGAAGTCTCAGAAGTGGATATCGCCTATGGTGTACCCGGCCTGGGCCGTTTCCGCGCCAATATCTTTCAGCAACGTGGAACAGTCAGCATCGTCCTGCGCGTCATTCCGGATCAAACCAGGTCGACTGCCTCATTGGGTCTGCCGCCTGTCATCGATCAAATCGCACAAGAACGTCGTGGTCTGATTCTCGTCACCGGCGCAACCGGTTCAGGAAAGTCGACCACACTGGCCGCGATGATCGACTACATCAACACCACTCGCAGCGGTCACATCGTCACAATTGAAGACCCAATCGAATTCCTACATCGAGATAAACAGGCTTTCGTTACTCAGCGTGAAGTTGACGTCGATACGCGTTCGTTCGCCGAAGCGCTCCGCGGTGCACTGCGACAGGATCCCGACGTGATCCTGGTGGGCGAAATGCGCGACCACGAAACGATCGAGACCGCCTTGACTGCTGCCGAGACCGGACATCTCGTGCTGTCGACTTTGCACACGCTTGACGCCACTGAAACCATCACTCGAATCGTTTCATCGTTCCCTTCGCACCAACAGAAGTCGGTCCGCATTCAGCTGGCTGGCATTTTGAAAGCGGTCATCTCGATGCGCCTTGTCCGCGCCGCTAAGGGTCCCGGTCGAGTGCCGGCGATCGAGGTACTCGTATCAACAGCCTTCATTCGTGACCACATCATCAACGAAGAGAAGACTTATATGATTCGGGAGGCGATAGCCGCGGGCACTTCTCAGTACGGCATGCAAACATTCGATCAGTCGCTGTTTCGTCTGCTTCAAGCCGGTCTTATTTCTTTGGAAGAGGCAATGAACAACGCCAGCAATCCTGATGAGTTCAAAATGCGCGTGCAAGGCATCTACTCAAGAGACACAGCGACGGTGAATGCGTCTTCGGCTACGGCAAAGCAAGAGGAGAAAGAGACGATCTTCGTGAAGCACTAGTTCACCCGCATCCGTCTCATCACCCGAACCCCTGATCTCCAGTCTTCATTAATATCGAACCGGTAGATCTCGATGTCTGACGCGATGCACCGCGCCAGTGTGCTAAACGAAGGATGCACACGCAGGGTTGGTGCAACCAGATAGACGAGCGGCGATTCGTCTCGTATTTTTCGATCGCCAAAGAGTTTGGCTTTGGAAATATGTCCGCGACGACGATGCGCCTCAACTCGTCGCCAATAGTCAGCTCCCTGAAGCACGTGCTCGCGATCTTCTGACACCTTTAATTCAATTACTGCCAGTCGGCTGTCTTGCCTCAGCGCGAGCATGTCAATTGGTCGAATGCCGAGCTTTCCTCCACGTGCAGTGCGAAACTGCGCGTGAAGTGGAGCGATGATCAGACCCGGATCGAGTTTTGTGATGTCTTTGCGGAGCAGCGACTCAAGCCAGGCTTCGGCGGCGCTTCGGTAAAGCGCGTGGTGATGGTCCAATGCAACCGCGGATCTGTGCTCGCGCAAGTCATTCAATAGTTTGAACCAGTCGTCGGCACTCGCGTCGTCAAGCATTCGACGATGTGAACCTTCAATGCCAAACCATACTCGCTCGACTCCCATCAACGATCGGATACGTGCGAAAGGTAAACCGAAATACCGCAGCGTCTCGCCATGACGCGCATGAACAACGTCGATCGCCTCAGGTGCCTGATCAACTATCGCCATCGTCTGGGGTGTCATCGACGCTGGTGGAACTGGCGGAAAGCGTTGCGTTCGTTTCTTCCACAACTCTCTCCGGTCCGGACAGTCTTTCGGCTCGAGCAACGAAAGAGCGTCATCAACGACGAACAGTTTGATTATCTGTCTTAGTCCATCGCGCAAAAGTGACACGCGATGGATTGTTGAATTGAGAATCCCTTTAGAAACAATCAGCCACAGCTGATCGATGTAGGGCGGCCGAATCCGTTCCGACGTGCGCTGAAACCACAGTAGTGCTGCAGACAGAAAAGCATCGACTGCCCCGACGCCAGTTGGAACGACAGAAGCGGCGACTGCGATTCGTTGACGTTTTCGCCGCAGGATAATGCGCGCGTAACGACCGGGTTGGCCTCTCCTGGCGCCGGGGCTCAGAGAGGCGCGTTCGATCCTTGTTTCGGGCTCAAGGGCGCATGCGAGTTCGGCGAGTCGATAGCAGCAAGCTTGTCGCGCAGCACGTATCGTCGCAGTGATAGCTGACGCGGACGTGCGCGGGATCAGCTCAATCAAAGGTTGCTCGGCGCCCATTTTGCGCGAACCATGAACAGCAAGGATCTCTCCGTTCCAGAACCAATCGAGAATGCGCCACGTCAGCGTTCCCTTCTCGGTCCAGCACGACAGCATCAGTCGATCACTTGAGATCGATATTTCAATTTCGTTTCGGTGAAGTGAATAAGCTTCGGTTTGATTTACGGAGCAGAGCCACTCGGCGTGGTGCGCAAACAGTTCGGCGAGGTGTCGGCGCGCGTATGAACGTTCGGAAGATGTCGTGAGTAGTTGAAACACGTGTGAGGTACCTCTAGCGATTCGCGCAAACTGAGGACGTTTGGTGGGTCGGTCGCCGTTATTTCTACCGTGTGCTACCATTTTTCGCAACTCTGAATTAGGGAAATGAAAAATAACTATCTCGCAGGGGCTGTGCGCACACCAATCGGAAGGTTCGGTGGAACGCTCGCCTCCTGGACAGCCGCGGATTTGGGAGTGGCTGTTGCTGTAGAAACATTAAAGCGCACTGGCGTGAATCCCGCGCAGGTGAACGAATCAATCTGGGGTTGTGCGCGGCAGGCAGGCGGTGGTCCAAACGTCGCACGCCAGATCACATATCGAGCCAACGTTCCGGAATCAGTGCCCGCATTTACTGTCAACCAGGCGTGCGGCTCGGGTCTCAAGGCAATCATTCTCGCAGCGCAAGAGATCATGCTCGGACGTGCCGACGTCGTCCTCGCAGGCGGCACAGAAAGCATGTCGCGTGTTCCTTATTTCGCAGAAGGCGCTCGCTGGGGAATGCGCATGGGAAACACGCAGTTGGTCGATGGAATGTATCGCGACGGATTCAATGATCCGCTTTCCGGTCTCGTGATGGGAGAGACGGCCGAGAATCTTGCGCAACGTCACGAGATTTCAAGAGACGAACAAGACGAGTATGCACTGCGATCGCAGCAGCGCGCGGCGGCGGCGATCGCTTCAAATCGCTTCAACGAGGAAGTGTTGCCGTTGGAAGTGAAAAGCGGGAAGGGCAAGACAGCAGTATTTGCAAAGGATGAGCATTCTCGTGCAGAAACGACGATCCAGGATCTGTCGAAGTTGAAACCTGTCTTCGCCGCAACCGGAACAGTGACGGCGGGAAACTCTTCCGGAATCACCGACGGCGCAGCAGCCGTTACCGTCATGAGTGAAGCGGCTCTACGGTCGAGCGGTGCGTCGCCACAAGCGCGAATTGTTGATTACGAAATAACCGGTGTTGCGCCGGAAATCATGGGAATTGGACCAGTGCCTGCCGTACGCGCTCTGCTGAATCGACAGAAAGTCACTCTGGGCGACGTCGATCTCATCGAGTTAAATGAAGCGTTCGCGGCGCAGGTTATCGCCTGCGACAGAGAACTCCAGTTTGATCCAGAACGGTTGAATGTAAACGGTGGTGCAATCGCGTTAGGACACCCGATCGGCTGCACCGGTGTGCGGATAACAACAACTCTCGTTCACGAAATGTCGAAGCGTAAGTCAAAGCTCGGCCTGGCCACGTTGTGTGTGAGCGGGGGAATGGGTCTCGCACTGCTGGTGGAACGGGTGTGAGCGGAGGTGGTTTCGCACTGGTCCATACTCACGATCATCTTATTATTCGGTCTCGCTTCATTTGCTTGCTCAAAAGGCGGTCAACCAGCCGGACAAACGTCGCCTGCACTGATTGTCGCCTCCACTCCTCCTTTTAAAACAAAAGAACCTGAGACTTATCAGGCAGTGCGATCGATAACTTTCGCACCAACGAATGAAGGCCAGTCGAGTGCTGCTGCGATCACAATTGTGAAAGACGGAGACCGCCGCCGTGAGGAAGACAAATCAAGGGGCAAAAGCGTCGTGTATCTGGATCTACCGACTGGGAGTTTCGTGCTGCTTCCTGAAGAGAAGATCTATGCTGAGATGGTTGGACCAGCAAGGTCGAGTTCACCTGCGGAGGGATTCGAAGAAGGTTATGTCCACACCGCCCCGATTCAGAGCACTTATGAGAATCTCGGCACAGAAAGTCTAAACGGAACGATCACCACTAAATATAAGGTGACTGTTAACAGCTCCAACAATGGAAACGTCACTCAAAGTGAGACCTTGATCTGGATCGATGACGGGTTGGGAATGCCTGTAAAATCGGTGACGCGCTCTGCGTCGGGTATTCGCAACATGGAGCTGTCACAAGTTAAATTGAGTGTTGACAAATCACTGCTCGAAATACCGATTGGATTTCAAAAGGTCGAGATGCAAGTGTTACAGCAGCGAATACGGTGACTAGAGCCAACCTCCAGTCTTGCTGGAGGCATCGGACAGTCGCGCGTCCTTCGCAGCTTCTTCAAGAAAGGGTTCACAAAGTGAAAGTAAGATTTTTTCTACTGGCTTCCGTATTGCTGAGTCTCGCTGTGCTTAGCGTAAACGGTCAAACTCGACCGAAAACCAGAGCCGGGCAAACTCCACCACCCAGTTTGATGGCCTCGTTGCCAGAGTCAGACGGTGTCGCACAAGTAAAACTGCGACGCCTGCTGAATGAGGTTCTGCCACAGGTGTTAGCGAACAATCCGTCTAAGCTCGCTGAGATAAATGCGGATCTTGATCGCTTTAAGACTCGCACTGGTCTCGATCCACGATCGTTTGAACAACTCGCGCTTGGCGTGAAGTATTCCTATCCATCGCCAGGAATCACGAAGGTACAGACGGTGGCCCTGGCAAACGGCACATTCAGTTCAGGGGCAATGATCGCTGCCGGAAGAATCGCGTCGGATGGTAAGTATCGTGAAGAGAAGCACCAGGGAAAAACGATCTATATTTTTACCATTGATGAAAACATCAAGGTTTTTGGGATGTTCGATTTTTCAGTGAAAGAGATAGCGGTAGCGCCACTAGATGCCAACACCCTGGCGCTCGCCGATCCGTCAAGCATTCGATCGGTGATCGACGTTGGCCACGGCCGTCAACGCCGCAATGAAGAGTTGCTTGCGCTGGCGAGTCGTGACCCGAACGCGGTGATCGGTTTCGGCAGCAATCTATCAGAGCAGTTGCTCAAGAATCTTGATGTGGGTAATGCTGCAATCGAACAGGATTTGTCGGCCGTGCGTCAGGTCTACGGCTCGGTCGGCACGACGCCAAGGGATGTTGATGTTTTTTTGGCGGCTAGAACCGTCGACGCAAATTCAGCGCGGAATTTAGGAGAAACTTTGGAAGGGCTGAAACAATTAGGCGCGTTCTTTGTGGGCCGTCTATCCGGTGCTCGAGGAGTGCTTGCGAAGAGTGCCTTGACGAATCTGAAAGTCTCAACTCAGGCAAACGAGCTTCAGATCCGAACAGCAGTGGCGCAGGCTGATATCGCACCATTCGTGGGAAATTGAAGAAGACAATTGAAAGGGCGGCCCTTCGTGGCCGCCCAATCCTCCATTCGAGCGGGTGGCCCATGGAGTGCCGCCCAACAAAAACCAATCAACCCTATTACTTGCTCGGGAAGTTCAATCCGGGCGGCAGGCCTGGAACCGCAGAAGGTTCTTCCGCTTCCTCGATCGAATTGAGCACATCGTCATAGACCTTGATCGCGCCTTCGCGCTTCATACGTTGCTGAACTCCAGAAATATAATCTTCGAACACCTGACCTTGTCGCTGACTCAACATTCTTTGCCGAACTTCGTCACGTTTCTTGGCAAACTCAGCCATGTCGGCGTCTTTACGCTTTGTGACTCCGAACACAACCCAGTTTTCACCGACTTTCACCGGGCTCTTCGGAAGTTCACCGGCTTTCATACCGAAGATCATGTCATCCAAAGCCGTGCTTGGCTCCACACTTCCGAGAGATGAACCGGGTTTGAAGTCGGTGGCGACATCTGCCTCAAATCCTTCTTTCTCGCCGGCGGCTTTTACCCCATCAGGAGAAGTCAGAGATGAAAGCAGATTCTTTGCTCTCTGCTCCAGCTCGTCTTTCGCGCGCTGCTTCTTAACGAGATCAGCAATCTGAGTCTTAACCTCATCAAACTCCGGAATGCGTGGCTCTTTCTTGTCTACGAGGATCGGGATCGCAAACCCGCCTTTGATGCCGGTTGGCTCAGCTATGTCATTCGGATTGTTTAGCTGACCAACCGCCGACTCAAACTGTTGGTTAGTGCCAATGTCTTTAACGTCATCACCGGGTTTGATGTAAGGCGTCTCACGAACCATGTCGGCAGCATTCATGTTTGCTTCGGCCGCAAATTCCTGAGCGACTTTCTGGACGTCCTTGGTTTCCTTCAATCGCTGATAGGCCTTATTCGCAATCTTCGAGGCTTCGGTAAAACTGCGGCGGTTTCTAAGTGAAACCAGAATCTCTTGTTTCGCGGCTTCAAAAGTTTTCGGCACCGCGTCGCCACGGCGAAGGATGTACCAGTTGCCCCCATATCTGATGGGAATATCTGACACGTCGCCTGGTTGCATATCAACAGCGCGGTCATAAAGTCCGTGAGGTTTGTTAGGATTCTTTCTTACAGGATTTGCAAGATAGCCGCCGTTACTCGCCGTTGCTGGATCTTCAGAGTTGCCGCGAGCAGCCTCGGCAAACGCTTTCTCATCTCCCGTTCCTGATTGTCCACGGAGTTTCGCAATTAAGTCTTTGGCCTTCTGCTCAACTTGAGAATCGAGATCTTTTCGCGCGACCTTCAACAGAATTTGTTGGACCTTAACTCCCGCCTGTTTGAATTCCGGTGCCAGCCTGTCGTATTCAGCCTTAAGCTCCTGATCTGAAATCTGCAGTTTGGAAGCTGCCTTCTCCTGGTCCACAAAGATATAACGAACCTTTCGTTGGGGCTCAAGGTAACGAAGATCTGTTTTGTGACTATCGTAGTAGCTGCGTAAGTCAGCGTCCGAAGGCTGGATCTTTTCAGCTAGCTTCTCAGCGCTAACGATGGTGAAGCTGACATCGAAAGACGTCTCTTTGCGTTTGTAGTCTTGCTGCACCTCATCGTCAGACACATTCACGCTCGACGTGATGAACGCGCGCAGTTTCGCTTGGGCGATCTCATCACGCAGTTCGTTCTCAAACTTCTCTACGCTGCCATACCTGGGTATGACGCTCTCTTTGTATCTATCAGATCCCACAAACACGCCGGATGCATCTGAAAACTGTCGCCTGATTCGTTCCGCCACTTCCGCGTCGCTCGCCGACAGACCGAGGCGCTCGGCTTCCTGCCTCATCACGAGCTTAGCGATCAAGCTCTCGAGGAAACTCCGGTTGCCCCCTAGCTGCGCAAGCGAAATCTGCCCGCCGAAACGCTGACGGATGTTCTCGCGCACCAACATCAGGTCGGCGACGGTAATCTTGTCGGAGCCCACTTTGGCAACAACTTCAGTGCTTGTTGCGGGGTTTATGGTGTTCGCCGAGCGATTCGGCGTCCAGAAAATGACGAGACTCACGGCCATCAAAACGGCGAAGCCGAGGATGATGGTCTTTTGAGTTCGTTCAAGACGTGCAAGTTGTTTGAGCATCTAGTTCCCTTTCCAGCGAATCGCGAATTGTACGAGACGTCAAGTACAGTCGCAACTCTCCACGAAATGTCGGTAATCGGTAGTCCGTTGTCAGTAGTCCGTGGCCGTTGTCCACGCTCAGTCGTCTCGCAACGAACAACTGACAACGAACTGCTGACAACGGACTACGGACTACGGCCTACTGACAAAGGACTACGTACTTCTGACCGATTTGCTAGAGCCAAACTCGGATGCTATTGTTACTGCCCTGCATGGACGCAATTAGCGGTTCAACATGGCTCTGGATTGGGTTTAGTGTCTTTATCCTCACGATGTTGAGCCTCGATCTCGGTCTCTTCAACCGTAAAAGCCATACGATTACTTACCGCGAGGCGTGGATCTGGAGCGCTGTCTGGATATCGCTGGCGATGATGTTTGCCGGGGTCGTGTTTGCTTACTACGGCTCCGACCTCGGTCTTAAGTTTCTAACCGGATATCTGATTGAATTGTCTCTTTCCGTAGACAATCTCTTTGTTTTCCTGCTCATCTTTTCGTACTTCAAAGTTCCCGCAAAATTTCAGCACCGCGTTCTGTTCTGGGGTGTCATGGGCGCCCTGGTAATGCGCCTGACGATGATCTTTGTAGGGGCCGCGCTCATCGATCGGTTTCACTGGATCATCTACATTTTTGGCGGCTTCCTCGTCTACACCGGCATCAAGATGTTCAAGCAGGAGGAAACTGAAATCCAGCCGGAACATAATCCGGTCGTCAGGCTAGTAACACGCTTCCTTCCAATCACCCGCTATTACGAGGAGAGCAAGTTCTTTACGCGCGTGGGTCGTCGCCGAACGGGGACGCTTCTTCTCCTGGTGCTCATCGTCGTTGAGGTTACGGACCTCGTTTTCGCTGTCGACTCAATTCCGGCAATCTTTGCCATAACTACCAATACGTTTATTGTCTACACATCCAACGTGTTTGCGATCCTCGGCCTGCGTTCAATGTATTTCCTCCTGGCCGGCGTAATAGACAAGTTCCACTACCTGCGCACCGGATTG
>DATJKB010000518.1:0-7936 GCA_035491875.1 Pyrinomonadaceae bacterium
AGACGCTTCGCATCATCTTCCGACGTTTTCTCATCGCCCGCCCTGGCAGTCTCTTCACGCATCTGCTTGTCGTTAGCTGTGATTTGATCCTGAAGCTGTCCAATCGTTTGTCGCGTGCTCGCCAACGCGTCCGTCTCACGATCAAATCCTTCATAGCGGTGACAACCCATGCAGCCACGTTGCGAGAACAGGTCGCGCCCGAGATTCAAAGTTTCGGCACCTTGCGTCACACGATCCTTCGCATGACATTGCTGACAACCAGCCTGAGTGTTTTCTTTTTCAAACATGGGCCACAGCCAGAAGCGATGCCGGCCGTGTCCTTTTTCCTCGCTGGTTGTCGCTCGGCCATTTCCCCAGTGACAACTCGCACAACCAAACTTCTCCGGCTTATGAACTTCGAGTAGCTCTCGATTTGGGTGACTGACAAAAGCTCGCGCCAGTCCGTCAGGGGTTTTGCCCGGACCGTCGGGCGCCATGTCGGATGCTTTAATGTTCAGTGGTGATGTGACGTTGAGGTGACAAACCTGGCAACGATCGACCAGGTTGTACTGCATCACACTGACCTGGTGACCAAGGATTGAGTAGTTGAAGCTGTCGAGACTCTTTTTAGTACTATCGATCTGGCTTGGGGTCCAACCAATCAACTGGTTCTTCAGATAATCGTCGCGTTTTTTGTCTGCTTCCTGCGCCGGCTTGAGCAAGTCTGCTTTCTTACCCAGCTTGGTTGCCTTTTCATCACGAAGGTCGTTGTAGGTCTTCTCAAGTGCCGCGTAATCCATCTTAACGGCCTGAGTTCGCTTCGGATCGTTCTCGACCGGCATATCGACCCAAACGATTTCCTTCATCTTATCTTGGGCCTGCTGTTCGTAACGTCTTTTCGCTGTTCCTTGAGAAGTCTCGACGTTGTAGTTGATGACGGTCAGTTTTCCGCGCTGATTTTGGAACGGCTCCGTTACGGCATTCAGTTTCTTCTGAATCCAATTCACTTCGGTCTGCAGTTGATCGGCCTCAGCCTGAACCTGTGAGCGGGCGGCTTTAGCTTCTTCTTCGAGCGCCTGATACTCCGGACTCTCCTTTACCTCTTTTTCACTGACGCCTGCCTTTGACTTAATGCTGTCGAGATAACGACCGTAACGAGCAACGAATTCCTTCTGAATTCCTTTCCAGGGACGCTGACCAAACGCTTCGTCGTAAAGCGCCCAGGCCAACGAGGCAGTCAGGAGTAGCGCACAGATCAGCATGAGACCGCTCGTGGAGCGGCTCACAATGGGATCTTGCGCCGGAACCTCAGGCTCTTTTCTTGCGATTAAAGCCGAAGGCGACTCTCCACGCTCTGGAGCATCAGCCACTATGCTTGTTCCTCCGCACAACTCATATATTGAAGTAAGGCGTCACCCAAACGTATTTGATCGTCAAAGCGAGTCGAAGAATCAGCTTCACCGGCAATGCCAGTAAGACGCTGACTGCAAAAAACTGGAACGTCAGGTACTGCAGCAGACTGGTTCTCGCAAGCAGCTTCTGCTCAAACTCATCCTTGGGAAACAGTCGCCAACGTCTTAATGAAAGTCGCTTGAAATCGACAGTCATCAACCAGTGAAAGAAGAGAGCGCCCACTATGTAGAAGCCACCGACGACCAGGGCGCCGAAGATGAACTTCCCAACGCCGCTTTGGAGAATAAAGCCCAGATTCAGCGCTTTCCCAATCGCACTGGTGGCAATCAGATCGTGTAGATCAATGTTCTTATCAAACACGACTGCGTTGTGATCCCACGTTTGGCCAGGCCAGAACCAGATCCAACCTGGTCCACGAATGAACGTGCCGATGAAGATCAAAAGAATCCACATCAGGAAGCCCCAACCAAACATGAGCAGTGAAAAGCGACGTTGCCGCAGCGTGTAATAACCATTGCCGAGCGGATTTGAATCGACGTACGGAAAGACCATCAATCCAATCATGATGATGCTCGGCATCACGACGCCGGCGATCCACGGGTCGAAGTAGACGAGCATCTCCTGAAGCCCGAGGAAATACCACGGAGCTTTCGAAGGATTCATCGTCAAGTTCGGGTTAGCAGGCTCTTCGAGCGGCGCGTTGAGAGTGATCGACCAGACGAACAGAATGACGGTAACGATCAGTGTTACTAGAAACTCGATACGAACAAGATAGGGCCAAACGTGAATCTCGCGGGCCCAACCCGGCCGCCAGGGTTCTGCTTTGCGGTGATGACCCTTGGCCAGTTTTGGATCAGCTTCTAATTCTTGTATTAAGCGGTCGTTAGCAACTGATTGCCTGACTCCCATCCACGTGAAGATGGGAACCAGAAACAGCATCGCGACAATTGGCACATTGTCAGGCGCAGAAGCAATGACCCACAGCTGATGCCAATCCTGAACCATAAACGCGGCGAGAGCGATCAGCACTACAACGAGTGCGAGCCAAATCCACTTGTTCATGAATCTTCGCATATGTCGTTTTTTGGAGTGCGGTGACCTGTCACCGCTTTAGCCTGCGGCGCCTTGTCGCCGCAAAAGCGCCGATAGGTCGGCGCACTCCAAAACCTAACCCGTCTTCTTCTTGACCGCTTTCATTTCAGACTCAAGCATCACTGGCGCCGGACCCGATATGCCACCATCTTTCCTGATTCGCCAGAAGTGCACCGCCATGAATATCGACGCAACGAGTGGAATTCCTATGCAGTGCCATATGTATGAACGCAATAAGGCATTAGCGTCGACGATCGATCCTCCTAACAAGCCAAATCGAACGTCGTTGTAGGCAGTCATGCCTAACTGTGGTCCGAACGGTCCTTCGTGACCGAGCATCGGCGTCGCACGCGCCATGTTCGTTCCCACTGTTACCGCCCAGAATCCAAGTTGGTCGTCGGGCAGCAGGTATCCGGTGAACGACAACAGCAGCGTGAGCACGAGCAATACGACACCCACACACCAGTTAAACTCGCGCGGCCGTTTGTAAGATCCGGTTAGCACCACGCGAAACATATGCAGCCAGGTGGTGATCACCATTAAGTGCGCTGCCCAGCGATGCATGTTTCTCAGCAACTTGCCGAACGGCACGTCGTGTTCGAGATACAGAATGTCGCGAAACGCGTCGCCTTTGGTGGGGTGGTAGTAGAACATCAAGAGGACGCCTGTGAACGTAAGAACGATAAACAGGTAGAACGTGATTCCACCCATTCCCCAGGTATACGGGTAACGAACGGCGTCGCGATTGATTTTCGCGGGATGCAGGTGCAGAAAGACGTTGGAAAGAATTGCGAGTGAACGATTGCGCGGATCTGATCGATCGTGAGAAACGCGGAAGATCGACTTCCACAGTTGCGTGTCCTGCGGATCCTTGTAAGTTTTCGCCTCGTCAACCGCTCGGCCTTTGAGTGAAGTGCTGCCTTGACGAATTCTCGCTAGCCAGCCCTTTGGCTTCTCTTCACCGGTGGTTAGTTGTTTAGTCTCTTTGTCTTCGGAACCTTCAGCCACTCAGAACCTCTCGTTCCTCTACACTTGAATGTATGAATGCTCGTCGTCGAATCCACCCTTCGGATATTCGTACAATTTCGAGATATCGACGACGATCTGTCCTTCTGCATCAAGTTCCACGTTCGCGCGGTCCATTGGCCGTGGCGCCGGCCCTTCGAAATTAATTCCTTCACTATCGTAGCCACTGCCATGACAAGGGCACTTGAACTTGTTCTCACTCGCCTTCCAGTCGGGCGTGCATCCCAAATGAGTGCAGCGCGCGTAAATCACAAACAGACGATCGGAGGTTCTGGTCACCCAGATTCGATATTGCTGCTGCCACTTCGTGTCGACTCCAAGCGCATAATCCGCAGGCACCCCGATTCTAAACACGCTCGATGGTTCAAAGATCGAGCGCGGCAGAAAGAAGCGCAGGAACATCAGGAAGTCGATAAGCAGAAAACTGCCGATCGACGACCAGACGATCCAGCGTCGCATCTTGTTGACCTTGGGATCTGCTGTACTTTCAACTAACGCGGCGGGCGCTGCAGGTTTGGCAGACGCTGAGACATTAGCAGACTTCGCGCCTGGCGGCGTTGGCGCAGCACCACTCCGGAGAGTGTTGACTGCAGGTGCGTCAGTGGATAGATCCTGATTACTCTGACTATCCAAATCGAATCTCCGTTATGCCCCGGATTACGGGATTAGTCCGTGCACACTTCAACAACAATAGAGAGTTCAGACTATACAATCCCCCCTTGAACAGGGATCGCTCTCTGCGCAATAACACGGACTATTACTTTAATCATGAAGAGCGCCGAGCTAAAACAACAATATAATGGTGCCGGCGCCGCTATTTATACCTAATTTTCCAATTATCTGGCAAGAATTTATTACTACGGGAGTTCAGTTGAGGAAATCAACGGGAGGATCGATGGCGTCGAAAGCTCAGGTGATCATTTACTCAAAGCCGGGTTGTCATCTCTGTGATGAGGCCAAGGCTGCGATTCGTGCTGCCGGGTGTAACGATCAAATCACACTAACAGAGATTAATATCGAGAGCGATCCGGAGCTAATGTCTAAATATCGCTATGACATCCCGGTGATAGCCATAAACGGCTTGGATACATTTATGCATCGAGTAGATCCGACGGAATTTCGGGAGAAGCTCCTCACGGTTACAAAAAACTCAGCCGCAGATCCACGCGGATAAACACAAATCAGCCAAGTCGTTCATTAATTCCTTTTCTGATTTGCGTTATCTGTGTAAATCTGCGGCTGAGTTTTTGGTCAGGTCAGAAAAATTCAAACTACGGCTAAGTTCCTCAATCGACTCATAAAGTCTTTCTCTTTCACGCTCATCGGCCGATTGTCTATATGACATCAGCATATCCTTCAGCGTAGCCATCTCTTTATAAAGGCCGGCATTCTCAATCGGCGGTGTCAGATACGAAATCAGCTCTGCGTACGAACGACGTTTAGCGATGGAGCCCTCAGAAGGATTGTTCACGCTGTAGAGATAAAGGTTCGGCAACTCATCAATCAAACGATCAGGCCAGCATTCATCGGAAAGACCGACCTGTTTGCCAGGCATAAACTCCAACGCCCCGTGCGTGCCCACCTGAATCACCGCGTCAACGCTCAGAATCTTTGAAAGGTATATATAAAAGGACGCGAACCCATGATGCGGTGCGCCACCCCGCGCCATCATCATCCGCATGGGATCGCCTTCAAAGCCAAATGTTGGCTGGACGCCGATGAAAATGTTTCCTAACGTGATGCCCTGGACTAATGCTTCTCCTCGAAACGAGTTGATGTTGCCCGGAAATGGTCCCCATTCCTTTTCGATTTCACGAACATACGGACACAGTCGCAGATATTCCGCAGCCGTCATCCGATAAGCGACGTTTGCCTGAGAACCGAACTGATCTGTATTGCCGGCCAATAGAAGATCGCGTAACGCGTCCGGTGACTCCGGAACCTCGAGTGTATAACCCTCAGATTTGAGTCGCTTCAGTGTGTCCCAAAGACTTGGAAACACATCAAGATCAGCGGCGGTGCCGATGTTTCCTTTGTTTGGAGGAAAGCAAAAGAGCGTGAACGCCAGTCTCACTTGATCACGTGGCGCCGTGCGCAATCTGTTCCAACGGCTAAGCCGTCGCGCCAGATGCACACATCTCCCAGGCAATGGTTCTGGTTCTCTGCCCTGTTCACTTATGCCGCCATAGATGAAAGGTTCTGTTGCGCCATCGATCTCGGGAATCGCTATCTGCATCCCTGCCTGAATGGGATTTAGACCAGTTTGAGAATCAAGCCACGCTTCGATCGTTTGCGTATCAAGGCTCACCGCTGACCGATACGGAACATTCAACCCCGTTAGAAACTCCGCGGCCGCTGCGCTGTCGTTCATTGCGGGACCACCAACGAAACTAAAACCTGTCAACGATACGATTTGTGAGACTTTGGTCTTTGGCCTTTGATCTTTGGCTTTTGGTGGCTCAACGAAGAATTTGTTTACAGCCTCACGGTTGTCCATGAGGGTCGCGATCGCGGGCACTACGCCCAGGCCTTCATCTTCGATGGCCTTAATCAATGCGTCGTAGTGCCGCGTCGTTTTGCTGATCACTTGTGGGCGCATCAAAAGCAGCCCGATTGTTGATTGAGGGTCTAATGTCTGTTTCTTTGCACTTAGAACTTTGTGCTCGGCCTGATAACGCGCATACCACTTTTGATATCCAGTGAAGGACTCGAAGAGGTCTTGCGCTGCTGGATGATAAATTGCCACGCTCGGCATATGTTCGGGCTGTGGTATTCGTACGTTGATTACTGGCTCATCGCCATAGTGCTTTAGTGCGTAGAGCAACATCGACTCAATGTTCTTTGGCGTAGGCTGCAGAAAGTAACAGAACAAATACAAGTAGTGCTTCGCGTCAGCAAAAGCGCCAGTGGTCGGTACCAGTCGAAGGATCTGCGGCAGGCGGTCCACGAGTTTGAGGTACTTGCCATGCGAACGACTCTTTTCCTTGTTGCCGCGCGCTTGTTTTCCCATCCACGACGCAGCTGCGGCCACCGCGCCCATTGCTTTAGCCGATCGGGACCTGCTTCCGTTTTGCCCTGACGAGGTAAGCGCGTTGATGTCGAGACGCCCGAGTCGCGTCCTGCGCATGAGGTCGGGCATGCAGTTGATCACAACCACGGCGTTGTGTGTTTGCTTGTGCAGTTGAAGCGAGCTTAGAAGACGCGATGCGTTTTCGCCATCCATCACATGAATAACAAACACGATCTGTGATTCGGCTATGTCTTTGTCGACCCGTTCCCACTCAACATCGCTCAAAGGGGAACCAAAATTGTGCACGGCGACGCGGAGATTGAGTTTGTAGGTACGGTTGATCTCCCGCTCCGCATTTTTCAACGGACCGAGCAGGCTGGAGCCAACATAGAGGACTGTTATCTTCATCGACTGCTTTGTCATCGAATACCCCCAACGGCAGTTGGGGGATAGTTCAAGTCCGCCCTACAAGACAAGTCATAAAAACCCTCAACGCGCCGCGCATTCGGTAGAGTTTTATTGTTCAAGTTCGTTCGCGGCGCGTCGGACTCGTGGAGGATCGCATGAGTAGGCCGGACCTGAACTATCCCCCAACTGCCGTTGGGGGTATTCGCGTAGCTGTACGTTGAACATCAAGCCACACCCTCCAATTGATCTTCCAAACTGCGGCTGATGTCTCTCAGTTTCTCAAGCGCAGACTCATCCGCATCCCAATACCCGCGACCGTTTGCTTCAAGCAGACGCTGCACGAGTGAATGCACTGAATGCGGATTCAGGCTTCTTAGCCGTTCGAGCATCGCATCGTCCAACAAGAACGTCGTCGCAACTTCGGAATAGATCCAATCGTCAACCGCATCTGCCGTTGCGCTCCAACCAAAAGTATTTGAGACGTGGTTTTCGATCTCGGCAACGCCACGAAAACCGTGCTTCAGCATTCCTTCATACCACTTCGGATTCAGCGTCTTCGCGCGCGACTCAAGTCGGACTGTCTCCTCAAGCGAACGAATCTTTACGTCACGCGACAGCGAGTCGGACAGATAGATCGCCGGCTTCGCCTCCGCACGCTTCTCAACCGCTTTCGATACACCGCCAAGGTATTCGAAATAATGATCAACATCCGTTAAGCCAATCTCGAAGGTGTCGATGTTCTGATACGTTGCTTCCACTCGAGAAAGTGCACGATCCATTGCCTTGCGAGCTTCGCGACCTTCGATTGCTTGACCCTTCGAATCGCGACCATACGCAAAGCATTTCCGAATGACGAAAAGATCTCCGAGCGTATCTTCGCTGTCCCATTGCGAATCCATCACCATGAAGTTCACGTTCGTGCCGTAGTTGCCAGGTGCGTTGGAAAACACGCGAACTATCGCATCGTCTAATTCACAGTGCTCCGCTTCCATCTGTTCGACCGCGTGC